>JANOWX010001189.1:0-6747 GCA_031418175.1 Acidobacteriota bacterium
CCTCACGCCAGAGCCGGTGCGTCTTGGCGTTGGGACGGTCGAACTCGCCGTTGATCGCCAGAATGGGAATGTTCAGCTTGGTCAGATCGAGCGCGGGGCCGGCAGGACGCGCGGCAACGGTGCTCGCAGCGGCAGCGGGCGCAGTGCGCGGCGGCGCTGGCGTAGCCGTAAGTTTTTCAGCTTCCTCCCGGCTCATCCCATTGTCCATAGCGTGGCGGATGCGCAGGCCACGGCTGGCCTCGGCCTCTTGCGGATCGCGGCCCTCCTTGTCGGCGGGCACTTTGGCGCGCATTTCCGCGTCGGCTTCCGGCAGGCCCGAACCGCCGAAGCCCGCCGTGATGATGCGGTCGGGAATCAGCGCCAGCAAGCGCCCGACGATGCCGCCACCCATCGAATAACCGTGCAAATGGGCGCGCTGGATTTTCAGGTGATCCATCAATTCGATCACGTCTTCGGCCTTGCCGGGGCCGTTGAGTTGCGGCTTGTCGCTCTTGCCGTGATTGCGGCAATCGAGCGCAATCACCAGATGATTTTTCGCCAGCGCCTCGGCCACGCCATTGCGGTACCAGTTGCCCAAGGCGCTGCCCGTGTAGCCGTGAATCAAAATCACGGGCGAGCCTTTGCCGCTGGTGTAATAGACGATCTTCACGCCGTCTGTGGTTTTGAAGGAAGCCTCTTTGGGTGGCGCTTGCCCCAGCGCCGCGCCGCTCAGCCAGCCACAGCAGAGCGCGAGTAGCAGTATGTTTCGTCGGGTCATCACAAAATTCCTTTCTGTGCGGCAGGCTTTCCAGCTTGCCGCACGTTTACAATTTGATTCGCCTCACCCACTGTCAGGGTGAATTTACCGCAAACCGTTACGCCGATCTGCACAGTCAGCACCTGCAATTGCGCGGTGCAGCCTTGCGCCGCGCCTTTTACCTCGTACTCGCCGGACAGCAAACTCTCGAAGGCGAAGAAGCCTTCGCTGTTGGCCGTCATCTTGCGCACTGCACCGGTCACACGATGCGTCGCGCTGACCGTCGCGCCGCCGCTCACGGCATCATTCGGATCAATGATCGTACCGTTAAGGGCTCCAGTGACGTTTTGGTCATAAGCCCGATTCGTGGGACTCAACAACAGCCCCAAAATTGATGGTTGGAAGTTGATCTGAAGGCGAGTTGTACTCGCCTGATCGCTTGCATTGAGTGCTCAAGGCAGCGACAGCGCCCTGCCTTGACGTCATCCCACAGCTAGCCCGGAACAGAAAATGAATGCTTCGTTATATTTTGATCAAGTCAACAGGAGGTCTGCGAATATGAACCGTCTGCAACTTACTGACCGGGCGGTTAGCGCACCCAGCAAGTTGGCGGGCAGGGTACACCCATCGAAAGTTAGGGTCAATCAGGAAAAGCCCAAAGTGCGGCGCGCGGCCAATTCGCGGCCATCAAATTCGCGGCAAGCTGGATATGCTATATTCCCCGGCGCAATCCATCTCCCACAACCCGATTCCAGCAACAGGAGCAAACTCGCATGAAATACTTTCGTCACGGGCGCGACCGGTTTCATCGGCGACCATGTCGCGCGCCAACTCGTAGCCGCCGGTCACCAGGTCACCGCGCTCGTCCGCCAGCCCGCCAACGCCCAAGACCTGGCCCAACACGGCATTCAACTCGCGCCCGGCGACATCACCGACAAACAAAGCATGCGCGCGCCGATGACTGGTGTTGATGGCGTCTTTCACCTCGCGGCCTCTGCGCGTGTCGGCGGGCGTGACCTACTCTGGGCAGCAGTGCGAAGGCGGAACGCGAATTGGGCTTTCAGGCGCGGCCGTTGGCGGAAGTCTTGCAGGAAACTTTGGCGCACCAATTGAAGGCGCTGGGCCGCGGCTAAAAGGTTGGCCGCGCTTCGCTCAAGCCAATCACCGTTATGAGTCCGCGCCACTCGTCTTGGGCGCAGCGCAAATCGTGTTGACGGTGAACGGCAATGCGGCCAATACTGTGCACCGCGCGGTGCGTTGACCGTCAATCGCACCTACCCGGCTTGTTTCAAAGCGACGTTTTTTGCCGCCCCATCTGCCCCAACTGCCCTAATTGATTGTTGTTGATAAGGAGAAAATTTATGAAGACTTGGCAATTCGTTTGCGGGCTCACGCTGCTGGTTTTTCTGACCGCCGTTTCGTGTTTGGCGCAAACGCCCGCCGGGGCGATTCCGACCGACAAACCGCAAGAGTTTCGTTTTCTTTCGACCACCAAGACGGCGACGTTTGAAAAGGAATTGAATGAAGCGGCCAAACAGGGCTTCGGCTTCATCCGGCTGGCCAAAGCCCTGAACGATGGCAGCCTGGGCGGCCTGCTGTCGCGCGATCAGGGCGCGGACAAACCCCGCTACGAATACAAACTGCTGGCGACCAATCGCATCGGTACCTTGAAGACTGAGTTTGAAGCGGCGGCGGCGGAAGGCTATGAATTTCGCGGCATCACCACCGAATCCAAACCAATCCCGTTCACTTACCCCGAAACCATCGTGCTGATGGAGCGCCCGATTGGCGCGGCCAAACGCCGCTTCGATTACAAGTTCGTCTCGACGCAGCGCGAAAAGACCACCCAGAAAGAATTGGACGCCGCCGTCGGCGAAGGCTACGTGCCCATCGAACTGGCGCTGGGCCAGGACACCAACACCGCGTCTATACTCTTCGGCGGCGGCAGCCGCGTTTTCATCACGATCATTCTTTCGCGCGACACAGCCAACCCCGGCGCCGAAATGGGCAAGCGCGAATACCGTTTCCTGCAAACCAACAAGGTCAAGACGATGGAAAAGGAGATGAACGCGCTGGCAAAAGAGGGCTTTCAATTCCATCTGACCTCAATCGGCTCGATGACGATCATGGCGCGCCCGCCGAAAGAGCTGAAACCACGCTACGAATACGTGCTGCTGGCGACGCAGCGCACCGGCACGATGCAAAAAGAGTTGAGCGAAATGGGCGCGCAAGGGCATCTCTTTCTGGGCACGTCAACCGGCCTGGGCGGGCTGGTCTCGGTGCTGGAGCGCGAATTGGGCGAAGGCGGCCAGGCCGGCAAATTCGAATACAAATTCCTGGCGACCACGCTGGAAGGCACGACGCAGAAGGAAATGAACGAGGCGCTCGCGCAAGGCTTCAAATTCCTGGAAATCTCGCAGCTCGGCGAAAAGTTGATCGTGCTGGGCCGCCGCACGGAGGCCAAATGAAGTACCGAATCTGCCTGCTTGTTTTTGTATGCGGTTGGCTGCTGGCCGGCTTGAACACCGCCTGCGCGCAAACCGCAAGCCGTCCGCCACAGGCCGACCGGCTGCGGCAAACGCTTTCCGTCAAACCGCCGCCGCCCGCCGCGCCAGAAGCGTCGGCTGCTGGCGCGTTCGCGCTCGCCGACGGCACGGTCGTCAAGCTGAAGCTGTTGCGCGAGTTGAATTCGGCGCGCATCAAGGACGAAGAGGCGGTTGAGTTTGAAGTGATCGAAGACTTGCTGGTTGACGGCGTGTTGGTCATTGCGCGCGGCGCCAAGGCCGAGGGCACGATCATCGAAGCGCAGGCCGCGCGGCGCATGGGCCGCACGGGCCGTGTCGGCGTCCGGCTCGATTACGTTTTTCTGGCGAACGGTAAACGCGCCAAATTGCGCGCCGTCAGCGCCCGTTCCGACGGCAGCCAGGGCGCGCGCGTCGCCGAAAACACCCTGATCGCCGCGCAACTCTTCTTCCCCATCGCGCCCTTCTTCCTGCTGCAAAAAGGCAAGGAAGTGATTATCCCGAAAGAAACGCTCGCCACGGCCTTCATTGACGGCGAGCACCCGTTGGCGCGCGAAAGCTTCACGCCGCCCGACCGGCAAAAGCCGTAACACGCCAGACGTTGGCAGCTATTTGAAGGATGTGCGTAATTCGACAAGCGAATAGATACGCGGATGACGCGGGTGCAGCGGATTTCCGCAGATTGTTTTTCGGGTTGATCCGCGCTGATCCGCTGCACCCGCGTCATCCGCGTATCTATTTCCGCTGCTTTGCTGGCATTTCTTTACGCACAGGCTTCAGCTATTTGATGAGTTGCGGCTTCATATCTTCGTACAGCTTCATACTCCGCTTGATGATATTCAGCGCATCGAAGCGTCCCATAAACCGCTCCACCTTGACCTGCTTGTTTTCGAGCGCCTTGTAATCCTCAAAAAAGCGGCGCACCGATTTCAGCTTGTATTCGGGCAGTTCAGAGATGTCTTTGTAATCGCGGTATTCGGGGTCGTCGAAATGAACGGCGATGATTTTGTCGTCCTCTTCGTTTTGGTCAATCATCTGCATCACGCCGATGGCCTTGGCGCGCATGATGCAGCGCGGGACGACCTCGACCTGACCCAGCACCAGCACGTCCAGCGGGTCGTTATCGTCGCAGTAAGTGTGCGGCAGGAAGCCGTAATTGGCGGGGTAGTGCACCGAACTGAAGAGAATGCGATCCACGCGCAAGAGGCCGGTCGTCTTGTCCAACTCGTATTTGACGTTCGAGCCGATGGGGATTTCGATGATGCAGTTGAAAATCTCCGGGGCCTGTTCGCCCAGGTCTACGTCGTGCCAGGGATTCATAGCCTCATTTCCCCTTGTTCATCAGGCGCAATTGTTTGGGGGTCAGCATCCAACGCAACAGCCCCGGCCCGCGCGGCGGCAGGCTCGAAACCTCGACCGCACAGAGCGTGCCTTTTTTGAATTCGACATTGAGATTGCGATTGCCGGTCAGCAAGTACGAGGTCAGTTCCGACAAATCCGGCATGTGCCCGATCAGCAGCGCGCGGTCGAACTGGTGTGCGCCCAATTCCAGAAAGATTTCGGCGTGTCCGCCCTCGCCCTCGGCGAACTGGCGGCCCGGTGCGAGCGATTCTAGGATTTTGACTTTGTGCTGCAGTTCCAAAACTTCGGCGACCACTTCAGCGGTCTGGCGCGCGCGCAAGAGCGGACTGGTGAAGATCAGATTGAATTTCAGCCCGAGTTCGCGCAAGCCCAGCGCCGCCAGTTTCAGCTTCGCGCGCCCTTCCAGCGTCAACGGGCGATCCGCATCTTTGAGCACGCCGCCTTCGCCTATATCGGCGGCAATGCCGTGGCGCATCACGTAAATTTCTATCAAGGGTTCCCTCCGAAACCATCTCAGCTTTGCGAGCAAATTTCGGGAGCAGGCTTTTTCAACACAAAGGGGCAAAGGAACAAAGGGACAAGGTCAACAAACCAGTTCAAGCTCAAGTTCCCGCCTTTGTTCCTTTGCCCCTTTGTCCCTTTGTCCCTTTGTGTTGAAAAAAGTCATCTGTTTTTAGTCGCCAATGAAACTTGCTGCTTTGAGATTTTGAGATTTGAGATTACGCGCGGCACTCTAGCACAAACGCTCCCAAATGCGCGCCCGGATTGTTGAGCGCCGTGCGCAACGCCAACGCCAGCGCAGGGCGAATCTCTTCAGGCGCGAGCACCGCGTCCACGAAGCCGCGCGCCGCCGCATACTTTGCATCGAGCTGCCGTTCGTAATCGGCCCGCACCTGTTCCATCTCCGCGCGCAGCTTTTCGTCCGGCGCTTGGCCTGCGACTTTCAGCTTTTCCAACTGCGCGGCAAACAGCGCCATCACCGCCGATTCGCCCTCCATCACGGCCATCCGCCCGGTCGGCAGCGTGAAGATAAAATCGGGATCGAAGCCCTGCCCCGCCATCGCGTAATAGCCCGCCCCGCTCGCGTGATTGATCGTCAACACCAGCTTCGGCACGGTCGCCGTCGCCATCGCTTCGACAAAGCGCGCCCCGGCGCGAATGATGCCAGAGCTTTCGGCTTCGACGCCGACCATAAAGCCCGACACATCCTGGATGAACAGTAACGGCGTGCCGTGCCGGTTGCAGGTTTCAATGAAATAGGCCGTCTTTTCGGCGCTCTCGGTGTAAATGATGCCGCCAAATTTGGGCGGCTTCCCTGCCCCGCTCGGAATCAGGCCGCGACTGTTGGCGATCACGCCGACGCTGATGCCGTCCAGGCGCGCGTGGCCGCAGATCATCTCTTTGGCAAAGTCGGCTTGGAACTCATCGAAGCTGCCCTCATCCAGAATGCAATCCAGCACCGCCCGCGCATCGTAAGGCGCGCGATGATCGGCGGGCAGCAGGTCATAAAGCGCGTCGGCGTTTCGGGCCGCGTCTTTTGCTTCGGCAATATTCACGCGCGTGACGGCTTTGGCAGGCAGTTCGGCGACCAGCTTGCGAATCTGTTGCAAACACTCTTCGTCATTTTTCGCGCGGTAATGCGCGACGCCCGAGACGGCGTTGTGCATGCGCGCGCCGCCCAGCGTCTCGCTGTCCACCTTTTGCCCGGTCGCGCCTTTGACCAGATTCGGCCCGCCCAAGCCCATAAACGAAGTCCCCTCGACCATCAGGATCACATCCGACAGCGCGGGCAGATAAGCGCCACCCGCCACGCACTGGCCCATCACGGCGGCGATCTGCGGCACCTTCAGATAGCGGCGCATGATCGAGTTGTAGTAGAAAATCCGCGCCGCGCCGTATTGGCCGGGAAAGACGCCGTCCTGATAGGGCAGATTCACGCCCGCCGAATCCACCAGATAAATGATCGGCACGCGGCAACGCATGGCGATTTCCTGCGCGCGCAAAATCTTCTTGATCGTTTCGGGCCACCACGCACCAGCTTTGACGGTGGCGTCGTTGGCGACGATCACGGCTTCGCGCCCGGCGATGACGCCGAAGCCTGTCACCACACCCGCCGCCGGGGCTTGG
>JANOWX010001190.1:0-1525 GCA_031418175.1 Acidobacteriota bacterium
TCCGGGCGCGCCGTAGGCGCAGCCCGCGCGCCAACGGCGCGCCCGGACAAGCTAAATCGTGAACTCAAAACGCCTGCCCCAGACGCGCGCAGGTAGGTTGAGTGTGCCAATCTTGCTTGTTTCGATTTAGGAAAACGGCACGCATAGTAACTGCTCATTCAGGCCAAGGCAAAAGTCCGCCAGGTGGCGCAGGGCGCAAACAAAACAGGCCGGAGCTGAATAGCTCCGGCCTGCGCGCGCGCAATACTTGCCGCGTGTTCACTTGCCCCACGCTTGGCGCGGCTTAGGGCGCAAAATAGCCCGACGCATCCAAAATTAAATCCGTCGTGAATTGCGTCAACACTTTGAATTTGCCGTCCGCCGGGCTCAAGCCCACGATGTAGTGCCGGTTGTAACCGAACGTCGCGGGCGCGGGATAGTTCGACGTAGCCACCAACGGCGCGTTCGTCAGGTTCGCCGGAAAGAGCGTCAGGAAGCCCGCGCCGGTTGAATTGACTACTGACACATTGCCGACGACGGCTTGGGCGCTGGCGGGCAGTCCGCAGAACCCTGCCGCCATCTGCGTGTGCGTCGCCGTCAGCAAATTCCCGGTGATCGGCACGCCGGTGCGCGTGCAGCCCGTCAACGGGAAACCGGGGAAGTCGGGCCGCGTTTCGAGCAGGCGCACCGGGCTCGGCAGCGCCGTGAACAGTAACCCCGCGCCGTTGGCGTCCAGCGCCTCTGCGCTGTAATAGCCCAGGATGTCCACGACCAGATGCGTCGTGGCGAAGGTGTAAATCTTGAACTTGCCATCCGTGCCCAGCTTCACTGCAAAAGGCCCGTTGATGACATCGCTCCCCGCGTAATTCGAACTCGCCACTGTGGGCCGTGTCCCGCCGCTCGGATAGATCGTCAGGTAGCCGCCGCCCCCCGGCAGCACGCTCGTCGCGTTGCCGACCAGCACCTGCGCCGTCGCCGGAATCGAGTTGCAAGGCGACGGAATCGGCGAGCGTCCCTGCAATGCCAGGTCGATATTGGGATCGGCGTCGGGATTGCCGGTCCCGGTCAGCGGCGCTCCCGGCGCGAAACAGCCCGTGAAGCCCGACCGCGTTTCCAGCAACCGTACCGGGCTGCTGAGCGGATGGAAGTACAAGCCGCCAGTGCCGGGCGGAGCGTAATAGCCGGTCACGTCCACGATCACGTGCGTGGTCGCGCTGCTGAAAATCTTGAACGCGCCATCGCCCGCGCCAAGGCCCACCGTGAAAACGTTGTTGGTGATTTCGTTGGTCTGGAAATTGGAGTTCGCCACCGTCGGCTGTGTCGCCGTGCTCGGGAACAGCGTCTGGAAGCCCGGCCCCGCAGGCACGACAGTAATGTTCCCCGTCACCGCCGCCGCATTCGCCGGAATGCCCGCGCACGTTGGTCTGGCAGGCAGTGTGAGCGGGCCATTCGCATTGATCGGCGCGCCGGGCGTCATGCAACCACTGAAGCCCGCGCGCGTTTCGAGCAAACGCACCGGCGCGGCCAGTGGATAGAATTGCAAGCC
>JANOWX010001191.1:0-4767 GCA_031418175.1 Acidobacteriota bacterium
CGGGCGGGGCGGCGGCAGGTTGAGTGGCTAACGAAGTCGTGGCTAATTGGCCAGCAGGCGTTCACGCACGGCGCTGGTAGGCGCTTGCGCGGAGGCGCTAAAACTGAGTGCCTCAACCACCTTCTCGAAGGCCCGCAATTCAGCGGCATACGCGGCATCGCCCGCGGCCAGCCGCTCGGCAAAAGCGCGCGCCTCGTGTTGCGAGAGTGCGCCGAGGGCGTAAAGCGCGGCTTGTTCTGCGATAAATTCGGTGGATCGTTCGTCAGTCACGCGCGTCGTCTTTCCTTTCCGAGTCAGCAAGGCCAACTCGGGTCTAAAATCTCGCACCGTGCGGGCGCAATCAGCATGATGAGCGTGCCGTGTTCGGTCGTGACGGCGCCGTCTTCGGTGTCGCAATCCCGCACGCGGTAATCGCCGGGGTAAAAAACCTGGCCGTTGACGATGCAATCGCCTTCGACGACGAGCGTTTGTTCGAGGCCCAGATGACGATGGCGCGGCAGATAGCCGCCCGGTTCCAACTTCACCAGCGAAGTCACCAGGCCAGTGTGCGGGTCGGCAAAGAGGGTCTTGCAAAAAACTTTTTCGGAAAGCCGCAGCCAATCCCCCTCTTGCACGCGAATGTCCAGAGCGGGCAGGGAAGTCCCGGACGGTTTCCCTTGCACAACTCGCGGCTCTTGTTCCGTCGCGGCAATGCGTGACAGCAATTGATCGCGCAGCGCGGGTGCTGGCGCCGCTTCGTTGGCGCAGAGGGCCAAATCGGCCACGAGCGCGTCAAACGATTGACATTCGGCGCGCAGGCTTTCATCCGCCGCCAGCAATTGCTCAAAGGCCTGCCGCTCGTCCGTGGTTAGGGCGCCTAGCGCATAGAGCGCCGCCGCTTCCGTCATCTGGTCCTGATCCTTTATATCCATTTCAAACTGTCTCTACCTTCCATCGGGTCTAAAATCGTTTCAGTGCCCTAACACAGGGCCGAGCGCAGCGCGCAATTTCATCATGCCCAGGCGGGTTCTAGTTTTCACTGTGCCCAGCGGCTGGCCCAACTGCGCCGCGATCTCGCTGTGACTCAGGCCTGAATAATAGGCCAGTTCGATCACTTCGCGCTGTTCGGGCGAAAGTTGCGCGAGCGCCTGCCGCACGATACGTTGGCGTTCGGACATCGCCGTCGCCTCTTCGGGATTGGCCGCGACCGTTTCTTTGTCGGTCACGGCGTCGAGCGATGCCTGGCGCTGTTGGGTTTGCCAACCGGAACGCAAGCGGTCAATCGCGCGGCTGCGGGCAATCGTCGTCAGCCAGGCCATTGGTGAGCCGCGGCCGGTGTCGTAACTCGCCGCTTGCCGCCACACCTGGGTGTAAACATCGAGCACGACTTCTTCGGCTGCGCCGGTATCGTTGAGCACGCGCAGGGTCAAGCCGTAAACCAGCCGGTTGGTCGTATCGTACAGCGTGGCCAATGCGGTTTGATCTGCCTGTGCGATGCGTTCGATCAACGCAATTAACTCCCGGTCGCGCGCGCGGGAATCAAGTGCGGCCTGCTTGGCATTTATCTCTGGGGCGGTTTGCACTGACGTTTCCTCGCTGGAGTGGGGTACGGGACGTGGCCCCCCGGTTGGTATAAGCTGCGCGTGTGTTGCCACGGCAGCTTGCGCGGGGGGGACCTGTGCCAGTCGGGCCGAGTTTATATCATGAGTGTCCGGTACGCCCCAAGCAGTGTGTCGAGCAATAGATTGTGCCGCGTTGTTTTGCGGCGAAAGTTTCAAACTCATTTCAATCGTCATCTTTGGGCCGTCATCTTTCAGGCCAACATCTTTCAGGCCAACATCTTTCAGGGAGGAAAGAACCAATGCCAAATTCCACCAGTTTCGCTTTTACCAACCAGGTTGTTGTCATCACCGGCGCGGCCGGCAACCTGGGTGTCGCCGTCGCGCAAGCCTATCAAAACGCCGGGGCCAAGCTCGTCTTGCTTGACCGTTCACCCGACCGCTTGCAAAAACTCTTCGCCGCTTTGGCCGCTTCGCCCGATCATTACCTGGCCACCGGCGTGGATGTGACCGATGCCGCCGCGGTCGCCGCCGTCGCCGCTGAAACCGCCCGCCGTTTTGGCCGCGTTGACGCATTGATCAACACGGCGGGCGGGTACCGGGCCGGGCCGCCCTTGCACGAAACGCCGCTGGCCGATTGGGACTTCTTGCTGAATCTCAACGGGCGTTCGGTCTTTGCGGCCTGCCACGCCTTTGTGCCGCTGATGTTGCAACAGGGCGCGGGCAAAATTGTCAATGTCGCCTCGCGCGGCGCTTTGCAGGGCGAAGCGGGCGCGGCCCTTTACAGCGCCTCAAAGAGCGTGGTCATGCGTTTGACCGAAAGCCTTTCCGCCGAACTCAAAACCCAGGGCATCAACGTCAATTGCCTGCTGCCGGGCTTGATTGATACGCCGCCGAATCGCGCCGCCATGCCCGATGCCGATTACAGCCGCTGGGTCACGCCGGAAGCCCTCGCTGAAATTATTCTCTTTCTTACTTCGGATGCGGCGAGCGCCATTCACGGGGCGGCGATCCCGGCGTATGGGCGGGGCTAGACGGTGGTTACGCAAGAAAACGGCAAATGGATTGGCGGGCGGAAAGATTTTTTGGCGGCGCGCCGCGCGGCTTTGCCAGCCGCTGCCTAAAGCGCTTAGAATGCGGCGCACTGGAACGCAAGTAGAACCAATTCGTTTGAGCCGCGAGAGCGCCTATGCAATTCATCAGAGCTTTTGACTGGATGCTGCTTGGTCTCGAACCCCCTAAACGCGGGCCGTAAAAAAACTGCCCTGCTCACAGAACCACTCTCCTCACTCACCGCGTAGCCCTCAACGGGTTACCCGCTAAATCAGGTTACACATGAAGTCGCTTAAGAGAAAGCGGACGCCACCACGTAGTAACGACTTTAGTCGTTGGTGCCGCAGCCAGGACGGCAACACGTAGTAACGAATTTATTCGTTTTGTGCTGCGGCCAGGACCGCAACGATTGAAATCGTTACTACGTGTTGCCGTCCGCTGACTCTCAAAGAACTTAGTTTCTCGTGTATTTAGCCTGTCTAGCACTGCTTCTTATTGCTGTTGAATTTACAGGAGATAAAAACCATGAAATTGCGTCACGAAGTTATTCGATCCCGCCAGTATTATTGGCTTGGTGTCAGCTTTGCGCTGAGCCTGAGCCTCTGCGGCTTGGGCCTGGCGTCGCTGAGTTGGGCGACGGGGAGCGCCGCCGCTCAAGGCCAGGTCTTCGTCGTCAACGCGGCCAGTTTTGCGACGGATGGAGCAATCGCGCCCGATACGTTGGCGACGGCTTTCGGCGCGTTCAACACCCAAAACAATCAATCCTATTCGGCACCCGGCTTGCCGCTACCCACGACCCTCGGCGGTGTGCGGGTCGGCATCAGCGGCGGCGCCACTGCCGGTCTGTTTTTCGTCAATCCGAACCAGATCAACTTCGTCGTGCCGAGCGGAGTGCCGGACGGGCCGGCCACCATCACCGTCGTCAATGCCGACGGTACGAGCCGCACCGGCATGGTGACGATTGTGCGCGCCTCGCCCGGCATCTTCACGGTGCGCGCCAACGGGCAAGGCACGCCGGCCGGTTTCGCCACCAGCGACGGCGTGAATTTGATCCCGCTGGCCTTGCCCGACGGCAGCGCGCGCGAGCTTTCCGCCGGGACGCGCGAACGGCCCAACCTGCTGGTGCTTTTCGGCACCGGCTGGCGCAACACCCCCGCGCCCAATCCGAGTGACGCCAACGGCGTGGCCGAAGCGGTCACGGTGACGGTGCAAGGCGTACTCGCGACGGTGAACTTTGCGGGCGCGGTGGCGGGAGTGCCCGGTCTGGATCAAATCAACGTCGTCGTGCCGCCCGAACTGGCGGGCATTGGCCTGGTGCGGCTCAAGGTCACGGCCGCAGGCCGCTCGACCAACATTGCGACCGTGCGGCTGGGCGGCCAGGCCCCGCCGTTGCGCACGCAAGACCTGGCCGCCGACCAAGGCGTCTTCGGCGCGCTGGCGCCCGACGATCAGGTGCAATTGGGCGGTGACGGCAGCGGGCGCACTTACTTTTTCGACGCTTATCGTTACAGCACCACGGCGGCCAACACGAGCGTGGCGATTGCGCTGAATTCCCTGCATTTCGACGCGACCGTACTGGTTTACCGCCGCAACACCGACGGCACGCTGTCGCTGCTGGCGGCTGACGACCAAACCGGTGGTATGGGCGACGGCAATCTCGAAAACGACAACGCCCTGCTCGTGACGATCCTGCCCACGGCTGGCGAATACATTATTTTTGCCACCAGCACGACCGGCGAGCCGAACGCCCAGGGCAGTTACAGCTTGAGCCTGCGCGCCAACGTGATTCAAACCATTGCCTACGGCGCGAACATCACCAACGCCAGCTTTGCGGCGGGCGATGTGCAAACTTCGGCGGGCGTGTTGCTGGACGTTTACGCCTTCAACGGCGTGGCGGGCGACAGCGCGCAGATTCGCATGAGTTCGACGGCCCTTGATGCGTTTCTGATTCTCAATACGGTCAGCGGCGAACTGGTGACCTTCGACGACAACAGCGGCGGCGCGGCCAATGCGCTGGCGACCGCGCTGTTGCCGCAATCGGGGACGTATCTGATTCTCGCCACGCCCTACGAAAAAGGTCGCACCGGGGCCTACACGCTCACGCTCAACAAGACGAATGCGCTGGCCGACCCGGGCACACTGGCGGCCCAACCTGTTGGCCGTAGCTTGAGCGTCA
>JANOWX010001192.1:0-5111 GCA_031418175.1 Acidobacteriota bacterium
GCCGCGTCGCGCACCCACAGGTTGTAAGCGCGTATGAAGGCCACGCGCTTGCCATCCGGCGCGGTCGCCATCGCATTTGCGCCCGGGCCGCCCCGTTGCCCGCGTTGGCCGCCCATTTGACCTTCGCCGCGCTGGCCGTTGGGGTTGGCGAGTTCCTGACACTGATTGCCCGCCACGTCGCAACTGAAGCGCCGCCGCTCGACATTAACGACAACCTTGCCATCCGCCGTGAAATCAATTTGCTGAAAGGGCAGTTGGTACGCGCCGACTTTCGTGCCGGTTGTCGCTGCCAGCGCCGCCGCCAGTTTGACGTGATCGAAGGCCAGCGTGCGGGTGCCGCGTGCCGGATCAACCAGGATGAATTCGTTGCCCTGCTCGGTCGCCACGCGATACCAGCAGCGGCCATCGGGCAGCCAGTTGGGCCGCACGCCCGCGCGCAAGACCAGTGGGGCGGTATGGTAGCTCATGAATTTTTCGGCGCGCGCATAGTCGGCAACGGTGAGTGCAGTTTGTTGTGCCAAGCTATTCATCGTGATCACAAGAGTTGCCGCCAATGCGGCGAGCAAGCGCAGGTAACGTAAATTCGACAGCATAGTTACTCCTCAGGGTTACTCAACAATGATTATCTTCTGTCTTGTCAGTGTCCATTCTTCAATGAATCGCTCATTCAGCAAGCTACGTGGACCGTGATATGGATCAAGCAACCGAACTTTCTCTCCTGCTAAGCCTAAGACAACAACCGCGTGAGTTGGCAGCGGAGGTGGCATCTTGAGATAGACGATGGGGTAAATCCCTTTCGCCAACAATTCATTTAGCTGTGCGATTCCAAAGTTTGGGTCGGTTCCCCATTGCTCTGATCTGCTTTGACTAAAGCCAAACCCGATAGCCGCATCTGCAAGCTTTGCATAGTCCGTTCCCTCTTCATCACAATCACACTTTTCAATGATTTCAGCTTCAGTTACAGAAATACCTAAGGCATCCATCACCATCTTCAAACAGGCTGGGGCACAGGAATATAAGGTTTCTTGTTTATGAAATTGTGGCTCAGGACGCATGGAGGAGTTCTCGCGCTAAACTCTTTCCGCGGCTTCGTACTTCTTCAAGTGGTGTATGCGAAACAACCTTGCCGGATTTGACATCAATTAACAATTCACCGACCTCCACACCTTGACCATTCGGATAGCCCAGCCAAACAGGAACTCGCCAGGTGTTAGTTGAATTGTCAAAGACTGATTCTTGGGGGCAATAACGGTCTGGCAAATGATTGTATTGAACCCAACCCATAGCAATTAAATCAGCTTCTCTAGCGGAGACGTCCGAAATCAAAGGCTCATCAAGTAAGGCAACCAGTTCAGGCGGGTCATCCTTAGCCAACTCTTTCTTAAACAACTCAAGCCGTTGCCGCAACTGTTTGCGAGATTGACCAACCTTTCTCTCAAACCGCAAATGAACCTGATGATCAAGGACACTAAACCGCGTCAAAACTGGACCTGTTTGACCTGCTCTTAGCTGCCTGAGTGCCATTGGACTGGCGATCTCAGCTTGACTCAAGTGAACGTGAACCGGGCCAATTGATAAGCGCCGATCAAAGAGATCGCAAAACTCATCAGCAAGGCGATGGTGCAATTCTCCGGGGCCATCAAACGGCGGTTTCGTCAAGTCAACTTCAGCAGGCAACAATCGCAGGGTAATTTCTGATTGGCGTGTCGTGAATTCGCCTTCGGTAATACCACGAAAAATAAATTCCAGCAGTTTGACTTCTTTAGGAGTGATTTGCTTTGGCCAGGAAAATCTATTTTTGAAAACCCTCTCTACAAAATTCAACTTCCGAAAGAATGCTGCACGGTAAAGAAGCTGTTGTTTGATTTCTTCTGGGAACGACGCAAAGGAAAAAGCAATCGGGTCTTTTAAGTCTTCAATAGAAAGCAAACAATGCCTCGACTCTGAAAGGAGGTATTGGATACGGGAATACAGGATTTCACTATCTGTCGTTGCCTGAGAGGGTCGCACATGAAAGCTTATTTCTAGGCGTCCATTTGCTGAGGAATCAGCAATCATCTCGACAATAACTTGGGGCCAGGCAGAATCTGGCTGACTCTCAACCCTTAAGTGCCGTTCACTAAACGAACAATAAAATCTCTGCTTGGGCATCTCGAAAGCGGCACCTGGAATTTCCAGCCGCCCCCACGACTCAAGTTCCGCGCTAATAGTAGGGGCTGCGGCAACCTCAACTACCTGGAATGTGGCTGATTCGTTGAGTAACAACCCTCGCGTAGTGCCAACCTTTGCCCCACCTGAATAGGGCGGCATGTCTGGGACTCCAAACATCCCAGGATGTATGCCAGAAGCAGCATTCGTTGTTGGAGTAGTTGATAAGCTCATAGCAAAAGCATTATCCAAGCGACGCCTTAGCAACGCAACAGCGCCGAGGCGACTGGCCTCCTGGCTTAGTCGCTTTCTTCTCAGTTGTTCGGTGGTTGAAAGCGCAACGGATTGCCACGCATTAAACAACCTTCCCGGTTGTCCGGCAAGCTATTCAGCAAGCTTTTGGAAACTGCGCCGCCCTTCCCGGCGTCTTCTGCCCCGGCGTCTTCTGCATTGACAGACGCTTGCCGTGCCCCGCCACAATCTGGCAGGCTGCGGCAAGATCACTGTTGATCTCCCAAACCCGTTCCAACCACCTGCTCAACTAAAAGGAGTGCTCGATGAAACGTCTCTCGCTGCTGATTACCCTGACGATCCTGACTTTCGGCCTCGTCAGTGCCGCCGCGCGCCGCGCGCCCTCGCTGACCGCCGATCTGAAAGAAGGCAAACTCGAACTCAAATCGGCCGGCCCGCTCGCCTTTGGCCCCGAAGGCATCCTGTTCATCGCCGATACCCAGGCCGCCGCCATCGTGGCGCTGGCGACCGGCGATACCAAAGCGACGCCGAATGCCAAACCGCTGAAGGTCGAAGCCATCAACCAGAAAATCGCGGCCTTGCTGGGCACGACCGCCGATCAAATCCTGATCGAAGACCTGGCCGTCAATCCGGTTTCGCATAACGCTTTTCTTTCCGTCTCGCGCGGACGCGGCCCCGAAGCCGTGCCGGTGCTGATCCGCGTGGCCAACGACGGCAAGCTGAGCGCGCTGACGTTGGACAAAGTGAAATTCGCCCGCGCCGAATTGCCTGACGCGCCCAAAGACGCCACCGTCGGCCAGGGCCAACGCGCCAGCAATCCGCGCCGCGAATCAATCACCGACCTGGCTTATCTGGATGGCCGCGTCTTCATCGCCGGGCTGGCGAACGAGGAATTTGCCTCGACACTGCGCGCGCTTCCCTTCCCGTTCCAAAGTGTCGCCAATGGCACCAGCGTCGAGATGTATCACGGCGCGCACGGCCAATTTGAGACGCGCTCGCCCGTGCGCACTTTCGCGCCCTTCAAAATCGGCAAGGAAGACCACCTGCTCGCGGCTTACACCTGCACGCCGCTCGTGCAATTCCCGGTCAGCGCGCTCAAACCCGGCGCCAAGCTGATGGGCAAGACCATCGCCGAACTGGGCAACCGCAATCGCCCGCTCGACATGATCGTTTACCAAGCCAACGGCAAATACTTCCTGTTGATGGCGAACAGCAGCCGCGGCGTGATGAAGATCACCACCGACAACATCGAAGGCGCCGAGAGCATCACCGCGCGCGTGGCTGATAAGCAGGGCATGAGCTACGAGACGATTGCCGGTTGGACGGGCGTGGATCAACTGGATCGTTTCGACGGCAAACACGCCATCGTCGTGCGCCGGAACGAAGGCGGCTCGCTGAATCTGGAAACGCTGCCACTGCCTTAAATGTCAGCAAGACAAATCACAAAGGGACAAAGGGACAAAGGGACAACGCAAGGCGCTGGCTGGCTGGTGCTTCTGCTTTGTTCCCTTGTCCCTTTGTCCCTTTGTGTTGTTCCTGCTTCGGCCCAAACACCCGTGTTGCGCTGGGTCAATGAATCAAGAGTTGAAGTCGCTGGCCTATCGCCCGCCGTGTTGCAACGGATGCAACGCTGGACGCCGTCGCAATGGCAACGGTTGCTGGCGGTTTATGCCGGCGCGGCTGAAGCGACGACGCCGATGCTGGGCGCGTATCGCAGCGCAGGCAGCGTGCTGCGCTTCACGCCGCAGTTTCCGCCCGCACCCGGCGTCACCTATCGCGCCGTCTTCCGCCCTGCTTATTTGCCCGGCCCTAACGGTCAAAGAAGCTCGAAAGCGGCTCTGCTGACCGCTATCTTTCAAACCCCGCCGCGCAACGCCGCGCCGACGACCGTCGTCAGCCATGTTTATCCCAGCGCCGCTTTGCTGCCCGAAAATCTGCTCAAGTTTTATCTGCATTTTTCCGCGCCGATGAGCCGTGGGCGCAGCTACGAATACATCCGTTTGTTGGGAGCCGACGGCAAGCAGGTCGAGTTGCCCTTCCTCGAACTGGCCGAAGAGCTGTGGGACCCGACGCAAACACGGCTGACCTTGCTGATTGATCCGGGCCGCATCAAACGCGGCGTGCTGCCGCTCGAAGAAATCGGCCCGTCATTGGAAGCCGGCAAAAGCTACACGCTGGCGATCAGCCGTGAATGGCAGGACGGCAATGGCAATCCGCTGAAGGAAGACTTTCAAAAACATTTCCGCGTCGGCCCGCCCGACCGCACGCCGCCCGACCCCGCGCAATGGCGTATCGAAACGCCCGCGCCCGGCACGCGCACGCCGCTGTTGGTCAGCTTTCCCGAAGCCATGGAGCAGGCGCTGGCGCAACGCGTGCTCAACGTTGTCACTGAATCCGGCGCGCGGGTTGACGGCCAAGCCGTGCTGACCGAACAGGAGCGCCGCTGGGAATTCACACCCGCGCAACCTTGGCAAGCGGGCAGCTATCACCTCGCCATTCAAACCACGCTCGAAGACCTGGCTGGCAACAACATCGGCAAACCGTTCGAGGTGGATTTATTCACGGGCGTCAAGCGGCACGTCGAAACCTCAAGCATCAGGCTGCCCTTTGCCGTGCGCTGACTTGTGCTGCCCGCCGAATCGTGGCAAAAGTGTCAGTAGCCCCACCGTGGGGGGGGGGTGGGGTCGCCACCAAGCCCACCCACAACGGCG
>JANOWX010001193.1:0-4236 GCA_031418175.1 Acidobacteriota bacterium
GGCTGCCGACCCCGCAGCGATTCAGCGCTATAACGCCTGGCTGTTTTTCTCATACGACGAATCGGCGCCGTACGCAGACTTTGATGAATGGCTGGCCACGCAAGACGACCAATGCACTCAACCTGAAGTGGCGGGAAAATCGGTATAAACAACCGGCTCCCAAGCTACGCCGAGCTTGTCTGTGAGTGGGTAACGCAGAAAATGTCCTATTGGAATGAAAAGGCAAGGCCACGGAGAATGACCGCTTTTGCGGCTACTATACTTTACATTTGGTAAGGCTAAAAATATAGTCTGATGCCATGATTGCACGACCTTTCTGGGAGCAACGCATTGCTGAGGCTTGGCGCGAGGTGCCAATCGCCTGGCTGTCGGGAGTCCGTCGGGCGGGCAAAACCACTTTGGCGGAAAGCCTCGGTGCTGAACGCATCTTCTACATCAATTGTGACCTCCCTACCGTCGAGGATATGGTGCGCGATCCGCAGGTGTTCTTTCGTTCCTGCGTGAAACCGGTCGTAGTCTTCGACGAAATCCATCAACTTAGCGATCCGGCGCGGCTGCTGAAAATTGGCGCGGATGTGTTTCCGCAGTTGAAGATTCTCGCTACCGGCTCCTCGACCCTCGCCGCCAGCAAAAAGTTTCGTGACACCCTGACAGGACGCAAGCGTTTGGTTCATCTGACGCCCGTACTCTGGGATGAGTTGGCAGCCTTCGGCGCGACGCTGCCACAGCGGTTGTTGCAGGGCGGGTTGCCGCCTGCGTTGTTAGCTGAAACGAAAAAGCCTGCGTTTTACCGCGAATGGATGGATTCATTTTTCGCCCGCGACATTCAGCGACTGTTCGGCTTCCGCGACATCAATCGCTTCAACGCATTGTTCGAGTACCTGCTACGCCAAAGCGGCGGTCAGTTTGAAGTGACCAAAACGGCTTCTGCGTTGGGCATCACACGGCCTACCGTAGAGAGCCATTTGAGCGCGTTGGAAATTACGCACGCCGTCACGCTCGTGCGCCCTTTTCACGGTGGCGGGCAAAACGAAATCGTCAAGCAGCCGAAGATTTATGGCTTTGACACGGGTTTTGTGAGCTTCGCGCGCGGCTGGGATCCGCTGCGACAGGAAGATTTCGGCGCACTTTGGGAGCACCTCGTGTTGGAACACCTGCAAGCGCATTTCCCCGACTATCCCGCCCAATACTGGCGCGACAAAGCGGGGCGGGAAGTGGATTTTGTGCTGGCGCGACGGCGCGACGAAGTGGATGCCATTGAGTGCAAGTGGAATCCGGCAGCCTTTGACAGCACGGCGCTGAAACTATTTCGCAGTTACTATCCGCATGGACGCAACTATTTGATAACGCCCTCCGGCCATCCGGCTTACCAGAAGCGCTATGGGGATTTGGAGGTGATGGTTTGCACCCCAACCGACCTGCGCTCCTGACCGGCGGTTGGCGTTTACGTTCTGAGGTGGATTTTTGTAAACATTCGCTAAAGCCGTAGCAAGGTCAGCATGAAAAAAACAGAAGCCCCAGGTTATGCCGAACTCGTCCGCCAAGTAGTGCGCACGACGCCGACGCTATTGACCAGCGAAGAAATCACGCAGCGCGTGGCGGCATTGCGTCCGATTGAAACACGTTCGCCCAGCGCGACGATTCGTGGAATCATCACGCTCTGCCGGTTGATCGCGCGCGGTGGCGCAGCGGGTTATGGCTGGTATCCGCGCATGATCAATGGCGCGCGCGTGCGCATAACGCTTTTCGCCGAGGAGTTTGATCGTCAATTCGTAGGGCTGGACGACCTTGCCAAAGACTTGCTCTGCCCCAGTTTTTTCGCCGACCAATCGTTGAAACAGGGCGAACCCATCACGCTCACGTTACCAAACGGCGAGCGCATTCACCCTACACTGATTTTGCAGCACGTTGGGCAAGGCGATTGGGGAACGGAAGGCACGCCGGAATTCTGGCGCAGGCTGACCCAACACCAACCACAAAGCGGCGATTCTCTGATCCTGACTTGTGTGGATGGTGAAGCCCGCGAATATCGCGTCGAGTACGAAGCCACTGCCGCAAGCGATGAAGCCACGCTGCGCGCTCGCATGTGGGCGGTCACGCAAGCCGCGCGCGAACATCTATGGCGCAATCGCGCACACGCGACAGCCCCCTGGGACTTGGCGCAGCACTTGTTGGCCTCAGGGCAATATCACCACGCCGTACCGCCTGCGCCTTACAGCCAGATATGGAATCGCGTTGCTGGCGAAGGGACGATGTTTGAAGCTGCCGCCGAAACGCCGCCACGCAAAACTGCCGCCGCGCGTCAGGCCTATCAACTGCATGTGCAATTGCAGGGTATTCACCCGCCAATCTGGCGGCGCATCGTTGTGACGGATACGAGGACGCTCGCCCAATTGCACTGGATTATTCAACTCGCTATTGGTTGGACGAATTCGCACCTGCATCAATTTACGATTGAGGGAGTGCATTACAGTGATCCATCGTTTGAACTGGATGAAGACTTTGATGATTGGAAGGATGCGAACGCGCTCACCCTCGGCAAATTGACGAAGCGCGCGGGCAGACAGTTCAGCTACGAATACGATTTCGGCGACAGTTGGCGGCACGACATCATGGTCGAAGCGATTACGCCTATTATGAAAGGTGAAGCACCGTTACGTTGCCTGGCCGGAGAACGCGCCTGTCCGCCCGAAGATTGCGGCGGCATTGGTGGCTACGAACTGCTGAAAACGGAACTCCGCGACCTGACGCACCTTGAATGCAATTCGTGGTTGCTGTGGTTAGGCGGCGGGTTTGATGCGGAAGGCTTCGATGTGGCGGGTGCTGATTGGCTGTTGAGCAAGCTGGTCAGCGTCTTCGCGCAAAAGCCACCGACGCAGAAAAAAGGCTGGTATCGTTGAGCGCGAATGAAACGCTGAGAGGACACGATCAACTGCCGGTGACGCACGGCGAAAGCTGACCCCTCACGCGTTCCGAGAAAGAAGCCATTCGGCTCGGTTTTTCCAATAGGGCTGCCAGTTATTGGTTTCCTGATCTTTATCCGTCGGTCAGTTGAAGGTGTGCGCCGGTATAAACAGCCACTCGATCTTCTCCACAAAAAGAAATGTGCGGTCAGCAATCTTCACACTTTGCCCGTTCAGCGATGGGTTGGGGTGATTCCGAGGGAGGTTTGACTGATGACTGCACCTACAACCGATTTCCATTTCACTTCGCACGATTCGCTCGCCGATCTCGGCGGAGCCGCGTCACGTTTTCACCGCAATGTGACTGCACTCAAGCTGTTGCAGTCACTGACAACAGCAGCGCAGCCATCTACTTTGTCTGCATCCGAATGCCAAACCCTCGCGCACTATTCCGGTTGGGGCGATAGCGAAGTATTGCAGCGGCTCTTTCCGCATGGCGCATATTCGTGGGCACCGATTGCCAAAGACTTGGAGGGGGTATTCACAAAAGAGGAACGCGAAAGCGTTGCCGCAAGCGCTCTGAATGCACATTACACGCCGTTGCCGCTCGTTCGCGCGATCTATGCGGCGCTCGAACATTATGGCCTCGGACTTCTCCCGCAATTACGTGTGTTAGAACCCGCCGCTGGCGTCGGTCATTTCTTTGGTGCGATGCCGACGGCATTGGCAACGAAAAGCGAACGGGTTGCCGTGGAGATTGACACGCTGTCAGCACGCATCTTTCGTTTGCTCTATCCCAACGCGCGCCTGTATGCCCAGCCCTTTGAAGAAACACCGCTCCCGCAGGAATACTTCGACCTCATCATTTCGAATGTGCCGTTCGGCAATTACCCAGTCCACGATCCGTCTATCAAAACGAAATATCTCAAAGCTGCGATCCACGATTATTACTTTGCCCGCAGCCTGCAACTCATTCGGCCCGGCGGTGTAATCGCCTTCATCACGTCGCGCTATACGCTCGACAAATTGAATGACCGCATACGGCGGCATTTGGCAGAACACTCCGAATTGCTCGCCGCTGTGCGTTTGCCCGCCGGAGCCTTTGCTAAAACGGCGGGGACGGAAGTGATTGCCGATGTCGTGATTCTGCGCAAACGCAGCGCGCCCATTTCCGTCAAAGATGAAGCAGTGAACTGGCTGGCGACGGAGTCCGTGACCTACACCAATGGGTACGGAACGGAACAGGCGGTGAATCTCAATCGCTATGTCGCAGCGCAGCCGCACTTGATGTTGGGGCGACCCGGCATTGCGCACCGCATGCACAATTCGTATG
>JANOWX010001194.1:0-5490 GCA_031418175.1 Acidobacteriota bacterium
CAAATGCTCAGGGCCGGTCAATTCAGATTGCGGCGCGTTTTTTTGGCTCAGCCCATGACCAACTTGGTCAACTCGCTGAAGCGTTCGATCAAATAATCCGCCCGCGCCGCTTCCAACTCGGCACGCCCGCGAAAGCCGCCGACATAGCCTGCCGTTTTCATACCCGCGTTTTGCCCTGCCTCCACATCCACCCAACTATCGCCGATCATCAGGCATTCCGCCGGCGCGACTTCGCAAAGCCGTGCCGCTTCCAACAACATCAGCGGCGAAGGCTTGCGTTCGGGCAGGCTGTCACCGCCGAAAACGACGCGGAAGTGTGCGGCCAAGCCGAGGCCCTCGAGCAGCGGGCGCGTAAAGGCGAAAGGTTTGTTGGTGACGACGGCTTTGGGCAAGAGTGTGAAGCCTGCCAGCGTTTCGGCGACTTCGGGGTAAAGCTTGGTTTGGTCTAGCAGGTGCGCGTGGTATTGGCGTTGATAGATTTTCAGTGCGTGATCCACTTCGGCCGTTTGCACCTCAGCGGATTGCGTTGCGCGCAGGGCCCGTTCAAGCAACAGCCGCACCCCTTCGCCGATAAACTGATGGATAGTCTCGTCAGGCAAGGTGGAGCGGCTCAGTTCGGCCAGCGTCAGGTTGACTGAGTTGGTAATGTCAGCGCGCGAATTCACCAGCGTGCCATCCAGGTCGAAAAGCAAACAACGAAATTTCATAAACCCCGCTTGATTGAAGCCCGCTTGATTGAATAATGCTGCCCGTCTGCGTTTGGGCATTGGCGGCAAGTGAGGCATAGTAGCGTTTCATCAACGATTCCCCAAACCAAGCAATCGAACAAGCCGGAGCAAGGAGTAATGTCAGAACCAACCGCTGCACCCAAACACACCAACCGCTTGATTCATGAAACCAGCCCGTATCTGTTGCAACACGCGCACAACCCAGTAGATTGGCATCCTTGGGGCGCCGAGGCGCTAAACCTATCGAAAGCCGGGGACAAACCGATCCTGCTTTCGATAGGTTATTCAGCCTGCCATTGGTGCCACGTGATGGAGCACGAGTCGTTCGAGAACGAAGCCATCGCCAAGCTGATGAACGACAACTTCATCAACATCAAAATTGACCGCGAAGAGCGCCCCGACCTCGACACGATTTACATGAACGCGGTGCAGATGATGGGCCAGCGTGGCGGTTGGCCGTTGACGGTCTTTTTGACGCCCGATTGCGTACCGTTTTATGGCGGCACTTATTTCCCGCCGATTGATCGTCACGGCATGCCCGGCTTCCCGCGCTTGTTGCTGGCGCTTGCGGATGCCTTTCAAAACCGGCGCGCAGAGATCGAACAGAGCGCGAGTGGCCTGTTGAGTGAATTGCAGCGGATCAATGATGTCGAAAGCTCGGCGAGCGCCTTGACGCCTGTGTTGCTGGAGCAGGCCGCGCAACAGATTTTGCGCGCCTTCGATCCGGTCGAAGGCGGATTCGGGCGCGCGCCGAAATTTCCGCCTTCGATGACGCTTTCGTTTTTGTTGCGGCAGTACCAGCGGACAAACGACCCAGCTTTGCTGGCGGCGGTTGAGTTGACGCTGCAAAAGATGGCGCGCGGCGGGATGTATGACCAACTGGGCGGCGGCTTTCATCGCTATTCGGTGGACGAGAAATGGCTGGCGCCGCATTTCGAGAAGATGCTTTATGACAATGCTTTGCTGTCCCGCATTTACCTGGATGCCTATCTGGTCACGGGCAACGGCTTTTACAAACAGATAGTGACGGAGACGCTCGATTACGTGCGGCGCGAGATGACGGATGCCAATGGCGGTTTCTATTCGTCGCAGGATGCCGACAGTGAGGGCGAGGAGGGGAAGTTCTTCGTCTGGTCGCGGGCAGAGGTCGAAGCCTTGCTCGGCGCGGAAGATGCCAAGTTGTTCAATCGCTACTTCGATGTTTCGGACGCGGGCAATTTTGAAGGCCACAACATCCTGCACGTGGATGAGTCGCTCGAAACGATTGCCAAGCTGCTGAAAGTCGAGCCGGAACGTTTGCAAGCGGCGCTCACGCGCGGCAAGCAGATTTTGTTTCAGGCGCGCGAACAGCGCATCAAACCCGGCCGTGACGAAAAGCTGCTGACGGCCTGGAATGGCCTGATGCTGCGCAGCTTTGCCGAAGCCGCACAGGTGCTGAGCCGGGCGGATTATCTGGAAACAGCGGTGCGCAATGCCGAATTCGTATGCGCTACTTTGAAACGCGAGGGCCGTTTGTTGCGCACGCACAAGGACGGCGCCAGCAAACTGAATGCATATCAGGAAGATTACGCTTATCTGATTGACGGCTTGCTGGCGCTTTACGAAGCGAGCTTTGACACGCGCTGGTTTGTCGCGGCGCGCGCGCTGGCCGACACAATGATCGAACAGTTTTGGGATGCCGAAAACGGCGGCTTCTATTTCACCAGCGCTGACCACGAAACGCTGATCAGCCGCACCAAGGATTTTTATGACAACGCGACGCCCGCCGGGAATTCGGTCGCCGCGCACGTGCTGTTGCGGCTGGCGCTTTTTACTGGCGCAGCGCGTTACCGCGAATTGGCCGAACAGATTTTGCAGCTCACGTTGCACGATGTGCAGCGTATGCCGAATGCTTTCGGGCACACGCTCTGCGCGCTCGATCTTTATCTGTCCGAAGCGCCTGAGATTGCCATTGCCGGTTCGTGGTCTGATCCGGCAACGGCGGAATTGATTGCCACGGTCTTTCAACGCTATCTGCCGAATAAGGTGGTGGCGCTGGCTGCGCTTGATGACGTGACGGTTGGGCAAACGATTCCGCTGTTGGCTGAACGCGGCCCGCTGGGCGGGAAAGCCGCTGCCTATGTCTGCCGGAATTTTGTTTGTGCCGCGCCTGTGACGGCGGCGGCAGAGTTGGCAGCGCTGCTTGCATAAAGTGCGCCAGCCTCAAAATTGACAGTCTTCGGAGTTGTCCCTTAAGATGCGCCCTTAAAATTTGGGCGGTTTTAGGCAATGTTGCCATCAGCATTGTGTCTCACCCACAGAAAAAAAGTGCTGAGAGAATAAAGAAAATAAAATGCCAACATTAGGCCAGGAATTAAAACGTTTGCGCGAAGAGCGCAGCATCAGTTTGCATCAGATTGCCGATGCCACGCATATCGGCGTGCGCTTCTTACAGGCGATTGAGAACGACTCCTACGACATCTTGCCGGGGGGGATTTTCAATCGCGCCTTCGTGCGCAAGTTCGCCAAGTATGTCGGCATGGACGAAGAGCAGGCGCTGGCGCTGTACGAACGGCAACTCGAAGAGTTGGGCGGCGAAGAAATCCCGCGCAGCAATTATTTGCGCTCCGAAGAATTTGAAGAGAAACCGCCCAGCAATAGCTGGCTGTTGTCGGCGATCATGTTTTTGCTGCTGTGTGCCGGGGCCTATGCCGCCGCGCAGTATTTCAAAGGGCAGAACGCTGAGAAAGTGGCGGTCGCGGCTTCGCCGACGCCGGAAATTACGCCCACCGCGACACCCGATGCGGCCGCTTCGCCAACGCCCGATGCGTCGGCCAGCCCGGGCGCAACGCCAACAGCCGAAGCCTCGCCGAGTCCGGGCGCGGCGCCGGCCATGACGCCGCCGCCGGGCGGGATCGTGGTGCAACTGACCGTGACCAGCGGCGAGTGTTGGATCAGCGTCAAACCCGACGGCTTGAATACACAACAGGCCTTGCTCAAGGCGGGCGAGATGAAAGAGGTTACGGCTTATGAAAAGGTGTTGATGAATCTGGGGAATTACCCGGCGCTCAACATCAAGGTCAACGGGCGCACGCTCAACCCTGAGAAGCTCGCGCCCAATCGCTCCAGCGTGATCGTCAAAAATGTCGTTATTACCAAAGACAATTTCCAGGGCTTCTTCGATTAAAGCGCAGCCCCCGGCAACGCACGGCAGGCCGCAACAAGCCCGCAAATGGCCTGACCCCTGCGTGCGCCCTTCCCAAGTTATTCAAACTCGAAACGACTCCGTACCGCGCAGTCCTCTGGCTGCGCGGTTTTTGTTTAGCATTTTTTATTAGCAAGTGTGGTGCACTTTTATGCTGACTGAAAATTTACTCGAAGCGCTGACCTTTGATGACGTGTTGCTGATGCCTTCTTACTCAGAAGTGTTGCCGACCGAGGTGGACACCTCGACACGTTTGACGCGGCATATCAAATTGAACATCCCCGTGCTGAGTTCGGCGATGGATACCGTGACCGAAGCGCCGCTGGCGATTGCCATCGCGCAGCAGGGCGGCATCGGCGTGATTCACAAAAACCTTTCCATCGAGGCCCAGCGCGGCGAGGTGGACAAGGTCAAACGTTCGGAATCGGGCATGATCGTTGACCCGGTGACGATGACGCCGGAGCGCAAAATCCGCGAAGCGATGGACGTGATGCAACGGTTCAAAATCTCCGGCGTGCCGATCATCGAGAACGGCGGCAAGCTGGTCGGCATTCTGACCAACCGCGACCTGCGCTTTGAAACGCGGCTCGACCTGCCCATCGGCGAGGCCATGACCAAAGACAACCTCATCACCGTCCCCGTCGGCACTACGTTGCGCGAGGCCGAAGGCATACTGCAACGCCATCGCGTCGAAAAGCTGTTGGTCGTGGATGAGCACTATCACCTCAAAGGCCTGATCACGGTCAAAGACATTCAGAAGGCCATCAAGTATCCCAACGCCGCCAAAGACGACCTGGGCCGCCTGCGTTGCGCGGCGGCGGTCGGCGCGACGGGCGATTACTTTGAACGCGCGACCGAACTCATCAACGCGCGCGTGGACGTGCTGGCGATTGACACCGCGCACGGCCACAGCAGCCGCGTGCTCGAAGCCATCAAACAAGTCAAACGCAAATTCCCCGAAGTGGATTTGATCGCGGGCAACGTGGCGACGGCGGAAGGTGCAAAGGCCTTGATCCAAGCGGGCGCGGATGCGGTCAAAGTTGGAATTGGGCCTGGTTCAATCTGCACAACTCGCGTGGTGAGTGGCGCGGGCGTGCCGCAAATCACCGCGATTTACGAATGCGTCAAAGGCGCGGCGGGTTCGGGTGTGCCGGTCATTTCGGACGGCGGCATCAAGTATTCAGGCGACCTCACCAAAGCCATCGCGGTGGGCGCGGACACGGTGATGATCGGCTCGCTCTTTGCGGGGACGGATGAAGCGCCCGGCGAGATCATTTTGTACCAGGGCCGCAACTTCAAATCGTATCGCGGCATGGGCAGCCTGGGCGCGATGAAGCAGGGCAGCAAGGATCGTTACGCGCAGGACAGCGTCGAAGCCGACAGCAAGCTGGTGCCCGAAGGCATCGAAGGCCGCGTGACCTATCGCGGTTCGCTGGCCGCGCTGGTCGGGCAATTGGTCGGGGGGTTGCGCGCCGGGATGGGTTACACAGGTTGCAACAGCATTGGCGAGTTACAGCAAAACGCGCGCTTCATGCGCATCACGGCGGCCAGCTTGAAAGAGTCGCACGTGCACGATGT
>JANOWX010001195.1:0-8212 GCA_031418175.1 Acidobacteriota bacterium
ATGAGGGATGAGGTGCGCAGTGCCGGAACAGTACCGCGCGCGTGAGCAAAAGGATGAAGGATGAGGGATGAAGGATGAAGTGTGCGCAGTGCCGGAACTGTACCGCGCGCGTGAGCAAGCGGTTCGTCAACGTTGGCGGAATGGAACAACAACCAAGGCTCCGCTTGCTCACGCGCGCGGTACTGTTCCGGCACTGCGCACACTTCATCCTTCATCCTTCATCCTTCATCCTTCATCTCTCAACATCCTGTTACCAACATCACATCATCACTGTGCCTTGCGTCGCTGTGCGCGCGCACGCTTCGGCCTATCTTCACGCCGTCAAATGAACAAACGGCTTCGACAAATAAGTCAAACGTGATGGCCCGGCTTTGCTGGGCGAGAGATTCAGGCGCGTGGCCATTGCGGAAGCCAAAACCCACAACCGCTTTCGACAATTCCGAGGAGGAACAATTTATGAAAACCAAATTGATGTTCTGGGTGAGCAGCCTGGCTCTGTTGCTGGGCCTGGTCAGTCCGCTGGCGGCCACGACCGTGAAGCGCAAGAGCTTCAATGAACTGGTGCAGGAGGCCGAACTGGTCGCGGTCGGACGCGTCATCAACGTGCAAGCGTTGCCGACGGCTGACAGGAAGTACGTCTACACCTATGTGACGGTGAATGAGTTGGATGTGATGAAAGGCAGCTTTGACGAGTCGCAGCTCACGTTGCGTATGGATGGCGGCGACACGGGCGATGGGCGGCGCTTGCTGATTTCCGGCGTGCCGAAATTCGAGTTCGGTGAACAGGTGGTCATCTTTTTGAAAGGCAACGGCCAGGCGATTTGCCCGTTTGTCGGCTGGGAGCAAGGTTTGCTGCGCGTCGAGAAGGATCAGAAATCGGGCGCGGCGCTCATCAAATCCAGCCGTGGCCAGCGCATTCACGGCATCAAGAACGGCGCGTTCATGATGGATGCGGGCGAACAACGCAGCCAACACCAGGACGGTGTGTATCTGGTGGACAGCGAACGCGGCAACAGCGCCGGGCAAGCCGACAACGGCGCGACCCAGCAATTGCAAGCGTTGACCGTGGCCGAACAGCAAGACGACCTGTCGCTGGCCGAATTGAAACAGCAGGTGCAAGCGCAATTGCTCAAAGGCGGCTTTCGCAGGAGCGCGGCGGCCAAAGTGAAAAGCGCCGAGGTGACCTTTGAGTCACCGGCGATGCGTTCGGCGCGGCGCAAAAACTAACGCCAGCCGTAGGACGGACTTTAGTCTGTCCGAAGCGCGCGGTAGGACAGACTAAAGTCCATCCTACCGTGGCCTACCAACTGAGCGAACAAGTAGAAAGAGACAAAACCAAACGGAGGAGCTATGAAATTCAAAATGACACGCAAGATGATCTGCAAGACAATTTCGGGGCTGTTCATTGCGGCAGCCCTCACCATCGGCCTGGCGCTGCCCACGCAAATCAGCCAAGCCTATGTTTACCTGACCTGCGATGGCGGTTCAGACAAAATCACCTGGAGCGAGGAATGCGATGATTGCGCGCGCATGCGCGTCAGCACGATTTCGTTCCCGGCCGGCAATGCCTTTACCACCGAAGTGAACGCCGCGATGGACACCTGGAATGCGGTGGAGCGTTCCAACTTCACCTTTATCAAGCTGCTCGACACCAACGGCACCTATGGCCACAACGATGTCAACGAAGTGGTCTTCGACGAGATAGACGGCCCCGGCGACACACTGGCGGTGACGCGCTCTTGGTACAACTTGTGTTATCCCTTCGACGATGCCGACATCAAAGAGGCCGACGTGATCTTCGACGTGGAGGAAGACTGGTACACATCGGACTTCAGTTACACTTCGTCGAACATTCACTTCCGCACGGTCGCGGTGCACGAGTTCGGCCACGCGTTGGGCTTGAAACACGAGAACGACGTGATGGACACGATGAATTCGTTTTACCCGAACGGCGGCCCGCTCTCGTACAGCAAGCTGATGATCCCGACCGCTGACGCGCGGCAAGGGCTGCGCTTCCTGTATGCGCAAGGCGGCACGGCGAAACCCGATCTGGTCGCGTTGAACTATAAACGCACGGGCGCGGGTTCCAGCGGGCTGGTCAGCGGCCCGTCGGGCGCGGCGGACGGCACGAACGTGACCATCGAAAGCACATTCCAAAACATCGGCAGCACGGCGTCGGGCGACTTCAACATCGGGTTCTATCTCTCGACCAACAACTACGTCAGCACGTTCGACACCTTGCTGGGCACGAACGTCAACGCGCACGTCTCGGCGGGTGGCACGGTGACTTTCACGCGCACCTTGCATATTCCGGCCGGGACCGCGCCGGGTGTGTATTACCTGGGCTTGTTGTTGGACAAAGACAACGAGGTGGACGAGTGGAATAACAGCGCCGCCAACAACGGATTGGCGCAACCGCGCACCATCACGATCTATTGATTGTGACAGGCGATGCGGTACACTGCGTGGCCGAGGGGATCAAACGATCCTCTCGGCCACAATTTTTTCCAGGCACAACCAATGACAAACGAACCCTTGCGCATTGCCTTTGTCGGTTGCGGCGGCATTGCCGAACATTATCTGAGCGTTTACCGCGATCTCGAGCAAGTCAGCGTCGTGATGTGCATTGATCCCGATTTGAAACGCGCCACGCACGCGGCGGCGCTCGCGGCGAATGCTGAACAAGCCAAGCCGCAAGCGCGCAGCAGCGCCGCTTTCAACGACGCGCTAGCCGCCGACGTTGATGTGGTAGTCATCAACACACCCAACCATTTGCACCGCGAACAGGCCGTCGCCGCGCTGGCCGCCGGCAAACACGTGCTGTTGCAAAAACCGGTGGCGGCTTCTTTGGCCGATGCCGAAGCGATTGCCGAAGCCGCCGCCAAGGCCGCACAACGCGGCATCATCAGCGGACTTTACTTGAGTTACTTCGATCAACCGCTGATGCACGACCTGCGCGCGATGCAGGCGGCGGGCTGGTTTGGCGACATTGCGCATCTTTACGCGCGCTTGATGCATCGCGGCGGATTGGCGGTCGCGCTCCAATTGCAACGCGGCGAGGCGAATTGGCGCGCCTCGCTGGCGCAAACCGGCGGCGGTTGTTTCATCCAATTGGCCGTGCATTATGTGCACCTCTTTCGCTGGCTGCTCGATGCGCCCATCGTGCGCGTGACGGCCATGACCAAAAATTTGCACTGCCCTGGCATCGAAGGCGAAGACCTGGCCTGTGCGATTCTGGAATTCGGCAACGGCGCGCTGGCCACGCTGGACATGGCTTGGAACACGGCGGGTGAACAGCTCTCGGTGCACGGCACGCACGGCGCGATCGAATACCTGGGCAATCAAACGCTGATTCTCGATTCGGACGCGGGCGCGTTCAACGGCCACGTCGTCATCTATGCCGGGGATGGCGTGAGCCAGGCGCCCGGCGCGCCCGGCGCTGCCGTCACACAACAAACGTTGACGATCAACGCGCCGTTGTTGGGCGATGCAGGCAATCCATTTAATCAGCATCGCCTCTTTTTGGAAGCCGTGCGCAATGGGCACGCCGCGCCGGTTTCCATCGCGTCCGGCGTTGAAGATTTGCGTGTGGTGCAGGCCGTTTATGAAGCGGCGCGCACCGGCCAAGCCGTCAAACTTTAAGAAGGATTTATCCGCCCACGAAGCCACACGAAGGAGCACGAAGAAAACCGGCTTTGCCTTCTTCGGGCCTCTTCGTGCGGCTTCGTGGGAGACTCTTTATGCGACAACTAGGCATCGTCGCCGACGAGATCAGCCGCGATTTTCGAGAAGCCGCGCGCATCGGCACACAAGCCGGCTTGCGCCGCTACGAGATACGCTTTTTGCAATCGGGCCGCGCGCCGCTGTGCGACGCCGCAGAGCTTTATGAGATCGAACGCATCTGCGCGGGCGAAGGGCTGACGCTCAGCGCGCTCTCGCCGGGCCTGTTCAAATGGACGGACACGGTGGAAAAGTTTCAACGCGAGATGACCGAAGTCTTCCCGCGCGCGGTCGAATGGGCGCAACGTTGGAACTTGCCGGCCTTGATCGTCTTCGGCTTTCAAAAGCCGGGCGCGACGGAGGCAAATGCCGACACGGTTTTTGCGGACGCTGCACCAGCTTGGGTGTTGGAAAGTTTGACGGAAGCGGCGGAACGGGCTGGCGCGGCGAACTTGAAACTGTTGATCGAACCGGAACCCGTTTGCTTTGCCGATTCAGCGGCGGCGGCGGCGCGCATGATTCGTGCAGTTCACTCGCCCACGCTCGGCATTAACTACGACCCGTGCAATGACGCGTGGATGTGGCGGCGCGATCCGCTGGCCGAATTTGCCGAGGCCGCGCCGCTTATCGCCAACGTGCACATCAAAGACCAACGCGCCGCGCCGCGCGGCAGCGGAATGCCCACCTGGGTTGTGCCGGGTCATGGGATGCTGGATTGGCGCGGCCATTTGCAAGCATTAAAAGCCAGCGGCTACGACGGGCCGTTTTCGCTGGAGCCGCATATCAACGGCGAACTGGAAACGATTCGGCAATGCAAAGCGGCAGTTGAAACTTACCTGGCGGAGCTTGAATGGCAATGAAAGCTACAACGATTTCACGACGCGCGTTTGTCGCAACGGCGGGCGTGGCAGCCTGTGCGCATTGGTTGCCGCGCGTCAACGCCGCCGACCCCATCATTGATATTCATCAGCACACGCATTACTGGGGCCGTGACGATGCTGGGCTGGTCATGCATCAACAAGCGCTGGGCGCGACCAAGACCGTCTTGTTGCCGGGCGCAACTTACGACGGGTTGGAACGCTACATTTACAGCAACGAATCGTGCCTCGCGTTGGTCAAACGCTACCCCGACAAATTCGTGATGTTTGCCAACGAGACCACGCAAGCGCCGGACGCGCGCGCGACGCTTGAAAAGTATTTGAAGCTGGGCGCCATCGGCATCGGCGAACAGAAGTTCCGCGTCGAGAGCGATTCGCCCTATTCGCAGCGCATCGCCGAGCTAGCGCAGGAGTACAACGTGCCAGTGCTGCTGCATTTTCAGTACGGCAAATTCAACACGAATTACGCGCGCTTTGAGCGGATGCTGCAAAAATACCCGCGCGTCAATTTCATCGGTCACGCGCAATCGGTCTGGGGCAACGTTGATCTCAACCACGATCAAGCGGTGTTGTATCCAACGGGCAAAGTCACGCCGGGCGGCTTGACCGACCGCTGGTTGCGCGATTATCCGAATTTCTTTGCCGATCTGTCCGCCGGGTCGGGCTTGAACTCAGTCACACGTGACGAAGAACACGCGCGCGGCTTTTTCGCGCGTCATCAAGACAAACTGCTCTATGGCAGCGATTGCCAGGACATTGATACGAAGGTGAAAGAGTGTTGCGGCATTCGCATGATCGCAGCGATTCAGCAGCTGGCCAACCCGGCAGTCGCGCGCAAGCTGCTGTATGAAAATGCAAAGCGTGTGTTGAAGATCAACTAACAAGTTCTCCCACGAAGACACACGAAGGGGTACGAAGGAGTTGCCAGCCTTCTTCTTGTTCCTTCGTATGCCTTCGTGGGAAGTTTTATTGGGAGCCTCGTATATGCAAAGAATCATTCTCGTCAGCATCGTGTTGTTGTGCTGTGCGCTCACGGCTGCCGCCAAACCGCTGAAAGCCGGACTGGCGCGCGCCGTCATCACGCCCGAACAACCGACGTGGCTGTCGGGTTATGCCGCGCGCAACAAACCCTCCGAAGGCAAGCTGCACGATCTCTGGGTCAAGGCCTTGGCGCTCGAAGACGAACAGGGCCATCGCGTCGTGCTGGTCACCAGCGACATCCTCGGCTTTTCGCGCGAAGTCGCCGAAGCCATTGCCGCACATGCGCAACAGCAATTCGGCTTGCGCCGCGAGCAGTTGATGCTCAACGCTTCGCACACGCACACCGCGCCCATCGTGCGTTCCAATTTGATTGGCGCATATGACCTCGACGCCGAACAGGCCGCGCGCGTCGCCGCCTTTGCCGAACGCTTGCAGGAACAAACGCTGCGCGTCATCGGCGCAGCGCTCAAAGACCTGGCCCCGGCCAAACTCTCGTTCGGGCACGGGCTGGGCAGCTTCGCCAAGAACCGCCGCGCGCGCGCCGCCGATGGCAGCATCCGCATCGGCGTCAACGACACCGGCCCCGTAGACCACGATGTGCCCGTGCTGTTGATCGAATCGGCAGACGGCAAAGTGCGCGGCATTGTTTTCGGCTACGCCTGCCACAACACGACGCTGACGGGCGAGCATTACACGCTCAGCGGCGATTACGCGGGCTTCGCGCAATTGGCGCTTGAAGCCGCGTACCCCGGCGCGACGGCCTTGTTTGTGATGGGTTGCGGCGCCGACATCAATCCGCACCCGCGCGGCGCGCTTGAGCATGCCCAAGCCCACGGCGCAGCGCTGGCCGTGGCTGTGACGCAGGCGCTGAAAAGCAAACTTCAGCCAGTGCGCGGCGCGTTCAAGACGGCGTTTGAACGCATCGCCCTGCCCTTCGGCCCGCTGCCCACGCGCGAGGAATTCACCGCGCGCTTGTCTGACACGAACGTCTTCAAACAACGCCACGCCAAACGCATGCTCGAACGCTATGAGCGCGACGGCAAGCTGGCGGGCGACTATCCCTACACGATCCAGGTTTTTCAACTCGGCCCTGACTTCACGCTGATCGGCCTGGCGGGCGAGGTCGTGACCGATTACGCGCTGCGGCTCAAACGCGAATTGGGCGCGCAAGGTTTGTGGGTTGCGGGTTACACCAACGAAGTGATGGCCTACATCCCCTCGGCGCGCATGTTCAGCGAGGGTGGTTACGAGGTCGTGGACTCGATGATTTACTACGATCAGCCGGCTTCCTGGTCGCCTAAACTTGAAGAGAAGATTATCGGCAAAACGCGCGAATTGGCGCGGCGGGTGGGCCGCAAATCAACAAAGTAGCTCAACCTGGGTACGCACCGCTTCCAGCGTGCAGACTTGGTATCTGGTGGATGAATGCTGAAAGGTAACCCTCGGCATAGTTGCATCTTCCGCCACGCCCGCACGCTGGAAGCGGTGCGTACCCAGGTTCAACGCTTCAGCCAGCGTTCGAGAAAACCATACGCTTGCTTTCTGGTTTCATCTGGAAACGAGTGTGCCGCATCCGGGTAAACCGCCTGCAACCGCCCCGCAGCGCGAAACACCTTTTCATAAACCGGCTGCGCCACCGCCACACAATCGCGCACGCCGCTCACTTCAAAATTCGCATCGCGCAACGGCGCATTGATGAACAGCGGGCGCGGCGCCAGTGCCGCCAGCACATCCGAAAAATCAAAAGCATGCGCGCCGGGTCCTTGCCGAACTGCTCCGCGATGCGCGGCATGTAACGCGTGCCCGCCCAGCCCGTCAGATCGCCGTTGTAGTACTTGGCCAACGAAGTGAACCCGCAACTGGTCACCACTGCCTTGAGCCGTTCGTCAAAGGCCGCGACGAAAAGCGCGTTGTGTCCGCCCAGCGAATGGCCGATCACGCCGAGGCGTTGGGCGTCCACTTGCGGCAGCGCTTGCAACAGGTCTACGGCGCGCATGTGATTGACGATGCCTTTCAGCGTGCAACTGGCGTAACCGTGTTGATAGGGGTCAAACGAGTTCTCGCCGAGAGAGGGATAGTCGGGCGCGAGGCAAACGAAGCCGCGTTCGGCCAGTTCTTTGGCGTAATGCAATTGCGGATGGCCGCCCACACCCGCCGGTTCGGCTTTGCCGATTTTGACGGTTTGGTGCAGACAGAGCATGGCGGGCGCGCGGCGTTTCAAGGGTTTGGGCACGAGCAAGTAGGCGGGCACGTAATCGCCCGGCTCGCTCTGATAGCGCAGTTTGGTGCGCGTGAAAGCGGGCAGGTCTGCGCGTTCGAGCGTTTCAATCTCAACGGGCTGTTTGGTGCGAGTTGGCAATTCGCCCATCACGCGTTGCATTGCGGCCAGCGTGGCGGCGCATGCCTGTTGCCAGGCGGCGCGTGTCTGAGGATAGCGGGCTTGCGTGGGAAAGAAAAAAGCAGCCGTGAGCGAACGCAGAAACGCGCGGCGCTCAAGTGTCGTGAGTTTGGTAAGGTCGCGCATAGCAATGCGGAGTATAGACCGGGTTGCTGCTGTGACAGAAAGGCCAAGCCAGTTGCGGCGTTGGCGCATTTCAGCCGCTGATGCGGGACAAGGAGCGGTAGCGACTTAG
>JANOWX010001196.1:0-11715 GCA_031418175.1 Acidobacteriota bacterium
CGCGGGCGGGGTTGCGGTGGCTATTGTTCCAGCCTTTTTTTTATGAGGTTGTACTCAAGCCCGGTCCGCTTGCTGGTGTGTGTTCCCGTAGGTTTTTTGAGGGCAGGCTTGGCGTCTCACCAAAGTGGTCTGACTTGACGCCAGCCCTCCCTCACGGTCGGGCTACTTATACGGACTGCCAGTTTGCGTATACGCTCTTAACATTGCACACCCGCAATTTGCCAAAACCAGTCATCGTCCGTATGATGCGCGCATTCCATTCGACAAAGCAGTCCGTTCCTATCTTCAATGGCAGTCGTATTGCAATTTCTGGCTCGCAGATTTGGAGGTTTTATGCGGTTGAGTTATTTCCGACTCGCGCTGCTGGCGCTATTCGTCTCACTGCCCTGCGGCGTGGTTCCGGCGCAAAACGCGAAATCCGCCGAAGAAGTTTTGCAGCAAGCCATCACGGCCATTGGCGGTTTGGAAAAACTGCAAAGCATCAAGACGCTTTATGCCGAAGCCGTCAACACGCGGCAAGACATCGGCCAAAGTTACCTGCCCGCCTTTAACGAGGATTTTGCCCGCCTGCCGCGCGAGACCTTTATCACCGAGACTTGGGTGGACTTCACGACGGCACGCCGCTACTGGCTGCGCAAGCTGGACAATGCCAAGTACATCAACATTGTCACGCCCACCTGGGGCGCGAACCTAACGGGTGACCGCCACAACCATCTGGGCGCGGCGGTGGTTGACCTTTACCAGCATCGCAACCGCCACATGACTTTTCCGGGGCCGCTGTTTACGGCGTTGGAACTCAAGGCGCAGTTGCAACGGCTGCCCGATCAAAAGTTTCAAGACCGGCTGCATTCCGTCATCGCCTTCAACGATCTGAATCGCACCTGGCGGCTGTTTGTGGATCAAGCCTCCGGGCTGCTCGCCAAAATCGAAACCGATCAAGTCGCGCCAGTGCGCGGCAAAGTGGTGTTGGAATACCGCTACTCGAAATGGAAAGAGATCAACGGCGTCAAACTGCCGCTGCGCACCGAAGGGCTGAACACGCAAAACGGCGCCAGCCATTGGACGATTGAAGATCAGTGGGTCGAAGTCAACAAAGCCGATGACTGGTTCAGCGCCCACGCTGGCATGATGAAAGAAGGCATTGACCGCGTCACTCGTGACCGCGAAGCCATGAAAGCGCCGCCCGCGCCGCTCAAATACGACAAACTGGGCGAAGGCATCTACTTCATTCGCGGCACGATTGGTTCGCTCGCGGTGGCGATGGGCGAATACAGCTTTATCATCGAGGCCCCTACCGGCGAGGCGCGCTCTAAACAAATCATCGCGTTGGTCAAAGAGTTATTGCCCAACAAACAACTCGTCGTCGTGGGCGTGACGCATTGGCACTACGACACCGTGGCCGGGTTGCGTGCCTATGTCGCCGAGGGCGTGCGCATTGCCGCGTCAGCAACCGCCAAAGACTTTATGGAAAAGTTTTTGACGGCGAACTCGCACGACGATGCGCTGAGCAAGAGTAAAAACAAACCGCAATTTCTTTGGATCGAAGGCGAACGCAGTCTTTCGCAAGGCAGCCGCACCATTCAGGCGGTAGACATCCCCAACGGTCACGCGGCAGGCATGCTCGGGCTTTTCATCGCGGGCGACGGCATTTTGTTCATCGGCGACATTTTCCCCAGCAGTAATCCAGCGCACGCGCAAGCGGTGCTGGACGCCATCCAAAAACACAAACTCGAAGTCAAACAGATCGTCGGTTCGCGCGGTGGGCCGGCGACGCTCCAACAATTACAACAGGCGGCGGCCGCCCGCCCCAGCAACTAAACAGCAGCGTATATGCAGCAAGATCATTTGAAACGCGAACTCTTGGCCGAATTTCTCGGTACACTTGTTATGATCACCTTCGGCTCAGCCGTCGTCGCCCAGGTCGTGCTGAGCGGTAACAAAAACGGCGAGTACATATCCATTAACATCGCCTGGGGCCTGGCCGTCACGATGGGCATCTATATCGCGGGCGGCGTGAGTGGCGCGCACCTCAATCCGGCCGTTACCTTTGCGCTGGCGGTGCACCGCGATTTTGCGTGGCGCAAAGTCATCCCTTATAGCCTGGCGCAATTGGCCGGAGCCTTTGGCGGCGCGGCCATCACGCTGATGGTTTACCGCGAAGCGTTCAACTCCTTTGACGGCGGGCAACGCCAAATCCTGGGCGAGAAAGGCACGGCGGGAATTTTTTCAACCTACCCGCAAGCCTATCTTTCGACGGCTGGTGGATTGGTGGATCAAATTGTGGGTACGGCCCTGCTGCTGCTGGTAATTCGCGCCATCGGCGATGCTCGCAACAATGCGCCAACGGGTAACATGGCGCCGTTGTTTGTGGGTCTGCTAGTGGTTCTGATCGGCATGTGCTTTGGCCTGAATGCAGGTTACGCCATCAACCCCGCCCGCGATTTGGGGCCGCGGCTTTTCACGATGATCGCCGGCTGGGGGCCGGGCGTCTTCACCGCAGGCAACCATTGGTTCTGGGTGCCGATTGTCGGGCCGTTGATTGGCGGTGTGCTCGGCATTGCGGTTTACGATAACTTGATTGCCAGATTTCACCCTACGCAGGCGGAGTAACACAGACATGAAAGTTGCAACGTGGAATGTTAATTCGATTGCCGTGCGCTTACCGCAAGCATTGGACTGGGTAAAAGCCAACCAGCCTGACGTGCTCTGTTTGCAAGAAATCAAATGTACGGACGACAAATTCCCGGCGGAGAGTTTCAAGGAACTCGGCTATCAGGCAGAAGTTTTTGGACAGCCAAGTTATAACGGCGTCGCCATTCTGTCGCGGACGGAAGCGAGCCAGGTGCAAAAAGGTTTTCCGAATGATCCGCCCGATGCCCAGCGCAGGTTATTGTCCGCTTTGATTGGCGGCGTCAGAATCATCAACGTCTACACCCCGAATGGTTCGGAAGTTGGCTCGGAAAAATATGCCTACAAACTTGCCTGGCTTGGCCAACTAAAGAGCTACTTTGAACAGCACTGTTCGGCGCAAGCGCCTTTGGTAATCTGCGGCGATTTCAATGTTGCCCCTGAAGACCGCGATGTGCACGATCCCATCCTCTGGTATGGCCAGATTCTGTGCAGCCCGGAAGAACGCGAGGCACTCAATCAAATTGCGCATTGGGGGTTAGTGGATGTATTTCGCCAGCATCATCAGGAACGCGGCTTATTTTCCTGGTGGGATTATCGCGGCGGCGGCTTTCGGCGCAACTTCGGCTTGCGAATAGATCATCTCTGGGCCACCGCGCCGTTGGCGGCGAAGTGCGTCAATTGCGTGATTGATACGGCGCCACGCAAATTGGAGCGACCTTCGGATCATGCGCCGGTGCTGGCTGAATTCAAGTTGTAACTCAAAATAAAAAAAGGCCGGCCAGCTTGCTTACGCGCACCGACCGGCAGAGCAGGAGTAGGCAAAAAGGAGGCGAGGTAACTTGCCTGCCCTGAGGCAGATGTAAAAGGCAACATTCGTGTGCTGGAAAAAGGGGCACTTTTTTTCTCAAGCTTTGGTTACTATTGCCTTTTACCTCTACTTCAGCGGCGTACTCCTGTAGTTATTTTTAGGGCCGCGATTGAGGTGAACCCCCGTGAAGCATTCACCTCAATCGCCGGTGCCAGCATGCGTCGGTAGCCTCCTGGACAAATGCTGACAGCCTAGCTAACTCAAGCTTACTAACTCAAACTGGCTAACTCAAACTGGCTAACTCAAAAATCGAATCGCGCGCCAGCGTAATCCTGTATTTGATAACTTCATGCTGATCGCTCGACCTAACACACGCGGCGTGATAACAAACAAATAGAGATCAAGCCGGAACCTGGCCAATGATTGGCCGCCGGAATATACAGCGATCAACTTAAATCTTTTCGGCGCGATCAACGTTCCGACTCGTGGCATAACACCTTATCCACAGAGCAGACAGTGATTCAGCAGGGATCGAAGCGGGAAAGCGGCTGGCAGGTGAGCGAATAGACCCGTAAAGCAAATCAGTTAGACATGGGGCAGTTAGTCAATCGGGCGAATACACGCCTGACCTAACCAGGTGCCTTATAACCAAACTGCCAAGCTATTAGATAACTAAACGGGGTTCACGCTTTGTTCAATCACCAACACCAATTCACCAGAGCGACCAACACCATCTGAACAAAGTCACTGAACCTAAGTTATGGGCAACATATCGGATGTTTTAGCGGGGAGCTTTAGGCCAATTTGCGGGAGGGGCATTTGGAGGGATGCTACCTAATTTGTCGTTAAGCGTTCTTTCAAGTTAGGCAGCGTAAACTTACGTTACGTTTGTGGCAGTCATTTGCTTACGACGGGGCGGATTCTACATATTCGACTTTGGCGCGTCAACAACAAAATAGCCTTACGCTGCCTTTCTATCATTATCTTCGTTATGCTAGATTTCCCAATAAGTCGTCCGGTGTACTGACTCGAGCAATCCTATGGAATGTGCTTGCGCCAACAATCAGAGCCTGCGCGGAGCAGCCGTGAATGCTTACATCACACGCTTCCTGGTGCGAATCAAGGGGACAACGGCTGGTGAGGCGTTGTTCGCTTGCCGTATTTGCGGCGCAACCTGGCAACGCGACGATCACAATGACAGCACCCGCGCGCAGCTTATTCGCACCAGCGAAACATCCGGCAAAACTGAGGAGTAAATAAACCATGGCATTGCCGACCCGGCAAAACCCTGACAATGGTAACTTGGAAGTATTGGTACAAGGCGAATGGGTCTTGTTCGAGCAATACCGCAAGCAACAGATAGATGCTGCCTATCAAACCTCCGTCAAATTTCTGAGAGAAAGGTTGGGCGAAGATCATGCCCGAAAAATGGGAGAATCCGTTGAACAAAAACCCGAACAATAAAGCGCGAGTAACTCGACTGGTAATGCGCGGCTTGCTCTTGTTACTTAGCGTTTTGCCTGCCGTTGCAATGGCACAAGTTCCAGCCGGCGACCGGCGGGCCACCGAGATTCGCCATCTCGACCTGGATTACACCAATCAACTGCGCACTTATCGAACGCGTGACGAATGGCAGGCCCGCGCCATAGCTTTGCGCCAACAGATTCTCGTCAGCGCCGGTTTGTGGCCGCAACCCACGAAGCAACCGCTACAGGCCGCCATCTTCGACAAAGTTGATCGCGGCACGCATACCATCGAGAAGGTCTATTTTGAAAGCTTCCCTGGTCATTATGTTAGCGGGAATCTATATCGCCCGAAAAATCAAACGGGCAAAATGCCTGCGGTGTTACTTCCGCACGGCCATTGGAGCTACGGGCGGCTGGAAAATACCCCGCTCAATTCCGGCCCTTTACGCGCGGCGAGTTTTGCGCAACAGGGTTACATAGCGTTCACGTGGGATATGGTTGGCTACAACGATAGCGTTGCCATCAGCCACCGTTTTGCCATTGACCACCGCGAGGGCACGGCGCGCGAGGTGTTATGGGGCGTCAATTTGCTGGGGCTGCAACTTTGGAACAGCATTCGTGCGGTTGATTTCTTGTTATCGCTGCCGGAAGTGGATGCGGATAAGATCGGCTGCACAGGCGAATCCGGCGGCGGGACGCAAACGTATTTACTCGCGGCGGTGGACGACCGCATCAAGGCGGCAGCGCCGGTCAATATGGTCTCGACGATCATGCAAGGCGGCAGCCTTTGCGAAAATGCGCCGAACCTGCGCATTGATACCAACAACGTCGAAAGCGCCGCGCTCTTTGCGCCACGTCCAATGCTGATGGTCTCGGCGACCGGCGATTGGACGAAGCATACGTTGAGTGTCGAGTACCCAGCCGTGCGTAACATCTATCGCCTGTTTGGCGCGGAGGAAAGCCTGCAAGCAGTGCAGATGAACGCCCCGCACAATTACAACCAGGAGAGCCGCGAAGCCGTTTATGGCTGGTTTGCGCATTGGTTCAAAGGCCGCGCGGAAACAACGCCGCTCAAAGAACGTGGCGTCAGTGTCGCCGCCTTGCCCGAATTGATGGTGTTTTTTGGGCGGCAACGTCCTGCCAATGAGTTAAACGAACAGCAGTTGATCGAGGCTCGCATCGTTGCCGCTAAGCAACAACTGACAACGTTCCAACCCGCCAACGCCGCCGCGCTGCCTGAATTCCGCGCACAACTCGGCACTGCGTTCAAATACTCCTTGTTAGCCGAGTATCCTGTGGCCAGTGAGATCAACGTAACAAAGCGCGAAAGCTTGACCAATGGCCTGGAAAAAATCGAGCTATCTCGCTTGAGCGCGCATGACCGCCTGAGACTGCAGGTTTACAAATCGGCAGACATTGCCGCGCCCGTCACTGTGCTAGTAACACCGCCCGGCAGTAACAACCCGCAAGAGCTTATTGAGGCCCTGCGCGCAGCCAAACAAACCGTTGTCAAAGTCGAGGTCTTTGCTGACTTCACCGACAAAGACACGCTCGCCCGCATCAAGTTTTTCACGACCTATAACCGCACAGCCGCCGCCAATCGTGTGCAGGATGTGCTGACAGCACTGGCTTATGTACAACAATCGTTGCTACCCGCAACCGCTGGCAAGCCGCGTGTGTCGGTGATTGGTTTGGGCGAGGCGGGTTTATGGGCGCTGCTCGCGCGCGGGTTAGCGCCGCTCATTGAGCATACGCTGGTAGATGTCAGCCAATTCGATTCGACCAGCGATGCAGCTTTTTTGCAGAGCTTGCCGATTCCGGGATTGCGGCGCGCAGGCGATTTCGTGACAGCAGTATCACTAGCGCCGATGGCATCGCTGGTGATCCACAACAGCGGCGGCAAATTCAACACGACCGCGCTCGCCGATGTTTACCGCCGGTTGGGGCGGGCCGAAGATTTTCGCGCGCAGGCGGAACCGCTCACGCCAAAACAGTTGGTTGCGCTGGTTACACAACGATGAAAGAATGCCTCGGCAATTCGCGCTTTTATTTTTGGCTGAAATACGAAAGGAAACTCAATGCCCGATAGTACGCAACCGGTCAATTCCCAAACCTTGGTGGTTGACTTCGAACAACTCACTTACGAAACGGTCGAACAGGCCAATGGCAATGCCACGGTCGTGCGCTTCAAGGTTGAAAATCCGCAAGTACTGCCGGGCGATGTCTTGTTGGTATTGGCGGGCGAAGATATTCAATTTCATGGCTTCATCAACGCCATCACCGAAGGCTGGGCGACCGCCGCCGACACCAGCGGCTCGACGCTACCGGCGAGCGTGCACTGAGTAACGGCAAGCCGCAGACTTCAAATGGAGTTGCTAGCAGGCGCTTTGCCTCTGCTACCAACTCCATTTAATTTCCGTACTGGCATCTGATGGATTGAAAGTATCGGTTTGCAAGTCGCCCACCACGAACCAGGCAATACTGATGGCAAGCACAATCCCGATAAACCAGCCCAGCAGGGCCTCTTGGAAGTAGGGCCCCATCCGCACCTTGGCCCTTGAGAGCATGCCGCGCCAGCGGCAATCATCGCAGAAATAGGGATCGTAAGGGGTAAGCCAGGTGAGCAATTGCGAACTCAGGCTATAGGCGTTGACTCGACGCACGTGCGCGAAACATTCCGGACAAATCATCGTTGGGCACCTTTCGGATGATCTCTCAGTTAGTGTTTAAGTTGTAAATGAGGGAATTGGGGTAACGATCTCAGCGCCGCTTTCGCCCTAGCGGCCAGCCATCGAGGCCTCAATCAAAAAATAGTCACGAATAAATCTGCTCGATCACAGTACCACCGAAATCTGTGAGGCGTTCGTTCCGTCCGTTGTGAAGGTAGGTCAAGCGCATCTGATCCAACCCGAGCAGTTGCAGCATCGTAGCGTGTATGTCGCGCGGATGGAAGCGCGGGCCGACAGTTTTGAAACCTATTTCATCGGTCTGCCCGATCACTTGCCCGCCTTTCACGCCGCCGCCGGCCAGCCACATCGAGAAGGCGGTCGGATTGTGATCGCGCCCTTTGCCATTCTCTGAAACGGGTGTGCGGCCAAACTCCGTCCCCCAAACAACCAGCGTCGAATCGAGCAGGCCGCGACTTTTCAAATCTTTCAACAGCCCGGCCGTAGGCTTGTCTGTCCAGCGGCACATCTTTTCGTGATTGCCTTTGATGTCGTCGTGGGCATCCCATTGCACGCTGACCGGGCCGCCGCCTGAAAAAAGCAGGATGAAGCGCACGCCGCGTTCGACCAGACGCCGCGCCAGCAAACAGCGCGTGCCGAATTCGCGCGTCTGCGCGTCATCCAGGCCATACAAGCGTTTCGTGGCCTCACTCTCTTTACTCAAATCCACGGCTTCGGGCGCGTGTTGTTGCATGCGAAAGGCCAGTTCATATGAAGCAATGCGCGCTTGCAATTCGCTATCGCCAGTTCGCATGTTCAACTCATTCATGCGCCGCATGAATTTCAACTGGTTCGCTTGCTGGGCGCGGCTGATTTCTGCCGAGGGCTGCAAATGCAAGATCGGGGTTGCGCCGTTGCGCAACTGCGTCGCCTGATAATACGCCGGCAAATAACCAGCGCCCCACATCGGCGCGCCGCCTTCGGGCAAGCCTTCCGGCTGTGTCATCACGCAATACGACGGCAGGTTGGCGCTCTCGCTGCCCAATCCATATGTCACCCAACTGCCCAGCGAAGGATGCGCGGGCAAGACGCGGCCCGACGTCATCTGGTACATCGCGGGCGCGTGCACAAAGCTCTCGGTGTAACACGACCGCAACACCGCGATGTCGTCTATGCAGGTGGCGACGTGTGGAAATAGTTCGCTGACCTCGATGCCCGCTTGGCCGTGCTTGTTGAATTTCCAATGACTGCCCAGCAGCGGCGTGCCCGCTTTGACGAACTGGCTTTTCACTTCGCCGAATGAGGGCGGCATCTGTTCGCCGTGCAATTTATCCAGCACAGGCTTCGGATCGAAAGTCTCCATCTGGCTCGGCCCGCCGACCATGAAAAGAAAGATGACAGCTTTGGCCTTGGCGGCGAAGTGCGGCGGCTTGGGTGCGAGCGGGTTATTCGATTGCGGGTTTCCTGAATGCGGATTGTGGATTGCAGATTGCGGATTGAGTGCGGCAGCTTCGGATTGCATCAATGCAGTCAAAGCCAGCGAGCCGAAGCCATTTGCCGCGCGCGTCAGAAACTCGCGCCGCGTGGCTGCCACAATCTGTTGCCGTTCATTTTTCATCTACCGCCTCAAGCGTGAATCGCCGGTTGAAACAACGCCGCCACCGGGCAGCGAAAGCCGGGAAGCAGTGCCGGGCTGGTCAGTTCATCGCCAGCTTGCAGCGTCGTAGAGTTCACTGGCGTTTCGTAAATCGTCACCGTTTCGAATTGCGGCGAGACCAGCCAGACTTGTTGAACTCCGGCGGCAAAGTATTCGCGGATTTTCGCCTCAACCGCCTCAATCAAATCGTTGGGCGAATTGATTTCGACAGCCAGGTCAGGGGCAATCGGCCAAATGCCGATTGGGTCACCTTCTGGCGGGATGCGCGCGGCGGCAACGAAGGCGACATCCGGGATGCGCTCGCGTTTGCCGATGGTAAAGCTGACATCCGGGCCATATACAGCGCCGAGCTTTTGCGCTTCTACGTGATCCAATATTTTCGCCGCGAGTTTCAACCCGATGCGGCCGTGTCGTGCACCTGCCATTTCTTTTACCTCCGCGTGCCCGTTTACCCATTCGAGTTGTTTCTCAGGGTCAATCAACTTGAAAGACCCTGGCGCAATCACGGGTTGCAAGGCTTTTTCTGCGGTTGCAGTCATTTGAATTTTCCTCCTCTTGCGAATTTGCCGGTGAGCGCGTGCATGCTACTGCGCAAGCGCCACGCTCACAAGACACAGCGTCCTCAATTCACGTAAACAAACTCATTCAAGTTCAGTGTCGCCAAACACAAATCCACCCACGCCGCTGTCACGACTGGCGCAACGCCTGACGGCGCGTCCGTTACTTGCGCAAGCGTTTCGCCCCGCTGCAAGCGTGCCGCCAGCAGCGCACGTTGTTCGCGCAAAAAAGCCCGCGTGGTTTGCACTTCAACCGCGCTCGGCAACCTGCCCAACACCAATTCAAACAGCCGCGCAATCCGTTGCGGCTCAGTTTGCCCGGCGCGCATCACGCGGGCGGCCAGCGCCTTGCTCTGTTGCAACATAAACGCGCTGTTCATCAGCGTCAGCGCCTGCAAGGCGTGCACGCTCACGTTGCGCGCACCGCACGAACTCATCAAATCGGGCGCGTCATAAGCCACCAGCAACGGCAGCCGCACATTGCGTTTGCGCAACAAGTACAAGCTGCGCCGCGTGTGCTGCCGCGCATCCGGATGCACGGGCCACAGATTATCCGGCTCGTATTCGGTGAAGATGGTGTCATAGACCTCCGGCTCCAACGGCACGCGAATCGAAGGGCCAGCCAGCTCCTCAGTCAGCGTGCCAGCGACCGCCAGCACGGCGTCGCGCACAGCTTCGGCATCCAGCCGTTGCCGGTTCATACGCCAGAGCAATTTGTTGTCAGGGTCTTTGGCTTGTTTGACAGGATCAACGGATGAAGCCTGTTGATAGGTATTCGACAGCACCAACAGCGCGTGCATTTGCTTGAGGCTCCAGCCGCGTTCGGTGAATTCGACGGCCAGCCAATCCAGCAACTCAGGGTGCGTAGGCGGTTGCCCATTGCGGCCAAAATCATTCGGCGTGGCGACAATGCCGCGCCCGAAGTGATGCTGCCACAACCGATTCATCAGCACGCGCGCCGTCAACGGATGATCCCGTTGCGTCAGCCAACGCGCCAGCGCCAAGCGCCTGCCAGTCGAATTTGGAACGGGCGGGATTGCCAGCAACGCAGGGGCATCCGGCGGCAGCAAGACGCTGGGGAAGCGCGGCTCTACGACTGCGCCCAAACGATGCGCATCGCCGCTTTTCAATAAATGCATCGCTGGCACGGGCGAAAGCTTGTCGCTGATCGCCACGGCTTTTGGCAAGGGCGCGGGCGCATAAAGTTCGAGCGTGTGCATTTGTTTGCGCAAGGTCGCGCGGCGTTCACGCACGTCAGACGGCAAAGCTGCCAGCAATTCCTCGTACTTCACTTCGATCATGCGCTCGGCATCATCGGTCAAACGCTTCTCTTCTTTGCTGCGTTCCTTGGCGTCCTTGGCCAGGGCTTGCGCATATTGCGGCTCAAGCAGCGCGCGCTTCCCTGCTTCGAGCTTGTCTTCGTAAGGTTTTTCGATGGCCTTGATTTGCGCTTGAATCGGCTTGAGTTTTTCCGTGTGCACTTTGACGGCTGCTTCGTAACTTTTCCTCTCGACGTCGGTGGCTTGTGGTTTGAAATCCTGATTGTCGGTGGCGGCCAGGAACGCTTGCAGCCGGTAATAATCGGCCTGTGGGATCGGATCGAATTTGTGATCGTGGCAGCGCGCGCAACCGAAGGTCAGCCCCACCGTGTTGCCAATGCTGAACATGGCTTCGGTCAACCACTCTTGCCGATTGAGCGCTTCGTCCTGATTGCCCGCGACGACGTGTTGCGGGCCGGCGCGCAAGAAGCCCGTCGCCACTTGCAATTCAAAATCACCCGGCGCCAATTCATCGCCTGCAATTTGTTCCAGCAGGAAACGGTCATACGGCTTGTCGTCGTTTAACGCTTTGACCACGTAATCGCGGTAGCGCCAAGCCTGTTCGCGCTCGGCGTCCAAATCATAACCATTCGTCTCGCCGAAGCGCACCA
>JANOWX010001197.1:0-4803 GCA_031418175.1 Acidobacteriota bacterium
GTGAGGGAGGGCAAGCTTCAGGGACAAGCCAATAGATTTCACCTGAAGCCTGCCCTCCCTCACGGTCGGGCTACTGACACGGCGCGCCACTGCACACGACTTGTACATGAGCCAAAACACCAAACGCGCTGACAATCTGATAACGCGCTACCCAAGTCGCCTTGGCACAAAAGATGGTCAAGTTGGAATAAATTGCACCGCTGGATGGCACAAGCTATTCGGCTCGCCGTGCGGCGCAATGGAAAATCTTTGATCAGCCGCCGGTCGCAAGCCCGCTAATTAGTGGCCGCGCCTTGCTAAACCACAAGATATTCGACAGGCGGGACGGGTCTGTGGAAAATCTTGGGGAAATGTGCGGATGTCACTCTCTAGGGCCTGTTGCCCTTGGGCTCGGTCTGCGTATAATCCCCGCGCACGACTCGGTAACACAGCAGTAAGACAATTCAAGCAAACCCCATCACGTTTAGGACGAAAAGCAGGACAGACGCCGAGTCCCGTTGTCGTTTCTTTCTCCCCCCGCACGAACCCCACACCGCGTTACGGTTTCAAAATGGTCTGGCGTTAGCCCGGCCAGACAGAAAGAATTTTTGCGAGAATGCGTCAATCGCAAGACAGTTTTGCCGCAGATGAACGCAGATGAACGCAGATGAACGCAGATGAACGCCGATCAAACCTGCTCTAAGTCTGCGTTTGCCGGCATTCATTTGCGGCAAAATCACTTCTTCATTAACTCACTATCTTTATCTGCAAGGAGCGCTGAGATGAGTAATCTGGTTAGGCTGATTATCGGTGCGTTACTGCTGGTGATTGCCTGTTGGTATTGTTGTTCGCACCGCCCGGCAGCCACTTTGACAGGAGCCGCTGACACCGCGCCTGCCGCGGCATTGGCCACCGTGCCGGCTTCGCTCGAAGCCAGGTTGCAAGGCGGCAAACTTGTGCTCAACGGTGTGCTGCCCAACGCGGACGCCAAAAATCGCCTGCTCGCGCGCGCCACAGAACTGTATGGCGCGGCTGGTTTCACCGACAACACCTTGCGCGTCGGCGGCCCCGGCGTCGGCAATGTGCAAGCGGGCGCGGGTTGGCTCGATTGGGCGCTAGGATTATTGCCGCTGCCGAAAAAGCTGGGCACGGAGGGCGCGCTGGCGTTGTTGACCGACGAAGTGACAGTGCGCGGCGTGTTGCCCGATCAAGCGGCGCGCAGTGCGGTGTTGCAAGAGGTTACCGCTTTGCTGCCCGGTTCAGTCAAGCTCAACGACCTGACCTCCATCGCGGGCAACGCGCTGAGCGAAGTGCAATTGAAAGCGCAGAGCGATCTGAACAGGATTTTGCTCAAAGGCATCGAATTCGCCTCCGGTAAAAACGATCTTTCGACCGCCAGCACGGCCACGCTGTTGGAAGCTGCCACCGCGCTCAAAGCCGTCCCCGATGTCAAAGTCGAAATCGGCGGCCACACCGATAACGTCGGCGCTGCCGCTTCAAACAACGCGTTGAGCCTGTCCCGCGCCAACGCGGTCAAACAATTTCTGGCCGGACAGGGCATCGCCGCCGAGCGGCTGGCGGCCAAAGGCTACGGGCCGGCGCAACCCATCGCCGACAACGCCACCGACACCGGTAAACAGCGCAACCGCCGCATCGAATTCCGCATTGTCAGTTCAGACAAGGGCGGCACTGCCGGCGGCGCATTGCAAACCGGCACACTGCAACCGCGCTAACGCATAAAGCGGGCACTACGGAAATTTCTATGGGTAAGGTGGGAAGCTTCTTTCAACACAAAGGGGTAAAGGAACAAAGGGGCAAAGCCGTTCAAAGTTTGCGCGGCAGTTTTGCACTTTCAGTTTCTTTGTTCCTTTGTCCCTTTGCCCCTTCGTGTTGAAAAGACTTCTTATTCTTACATACAAAATTCTCTGTAGTGGCCCATAAAGGGGAGAAATCGAAATCATGGAAATGCTACATACCATTCTTTGTCCGTTGCTCTTCTTGCTGGCGGGCGCGTTCCTGCTGCCCGCGCTCTGGAACCTGTTGTTCGGCGGCAAGCAGCAAGCAGCGGTTGATCCCGCCTGGCAAACCAAGCTGCGCAATGCCGAGCGCGATCTCGAAAGCGCGCGCGCCGACTTGCGCACACACAAGAGCGACCTGGCGACGCTGCGCACCGATCTCGCCACCGCGACCAACCGGCTGCAAGACAAAGAGTCCGCCCGCGCCGAATTGGAAGCCAGCGCCAGCACAGCGGCCAAACTCGACGCCGACTTGCAAGCCAAAGCCGCCGAGATCACCAAACTGAAGGCCGAACTTACAGAGTGGGCCGGTAAACTCAAAGCCGCTGAAACCAAAGCGGCGGCGGAGCTGGCAGCGGCCAAGGCCGAAGCCCCCGCTGCGACCTTGACTGCCGAACTGGCCAGCGTGAAAGCCGGCCTCGCAACCAAGGACGGCGAGATCAGCAAGCTGTTGACGCGTGTCGCCGAATTGGCCCCGCTCGCGTTGCAATTGAAAGAGCGCGATTTGCGCTTGAAGAATATCGAAACTGAAATCGGCGCCGGCGCCAAAGAGAAAGATGATGAAATCGCGCGCCTGACCGCTGAGCTGGCCGCCACCGCGCAAGCCCACGCCGCCGAGAGCGCCAAATTGCACGAGCGTCTCGGCGCGTCGGAAAGCTCCACCGGGCAGCTTAACACCCAGCTTGCCCAGCTTGGCTCCCAGCTTGCTGGCTTGCGTCAGGAAATCGAGGCGCGCGACGAACGTTTGCGCGAAGCCGACAATCAACTCTTCGATCTCGAAACCCGTTACAAGACGCTTGAGAAAGAGAAGATCAGCGCCATTGCCGAACGCGACAACGAGAGCCAAAAGCTCAAATTGCGGCTGGGCGAATTGGAAATCACGACGGCCAGTGCGGCGGCGGCGCTGGCGGCTGCCGACGCAATGAAGCCCGACCTCGAAGCCCAACTGCGCGACCTGGAAGCCAATAATAAAATGGCGCTCGGCGAGAAAGACGCCGAGGTGGCCCGTTTGCGCGCGCGCATCGCCGCATTGGAACGCACTGCCGCCAGCGGCCAGACCCGCCTGACCGAGTTCGAAGCCAACCAGTCCGCCGCCGCCAAAGACAAGGATGCCGCGATTGCGCTGCTGCAATTGCGCGTCAAGGAACTGGAACCGCTCAGCGCGCAATTGACCGAACGCGATAACAAACTCAAAACGCTGGAGTCCGAACTGAGCGCCGCCCACACGCGGCTGACCGCGCAGGTGGCCGCCGCCGCCAGCGTCAAAGACAGCGAGATCGCGCAACTCAAACTCGAACTGGTCAACGCCGGCAAAACCAAAGACGTCGAACTCAACCGGCTCGGTCTGCGGTTAAATGAACTGCGCGGCGTGCGCACGCTGGCCGCCGAGTTGGCTAGCCGCTTGACGGCCACGCAAGCCGAACGCGACAGTGAGGCGGCCGCGCTCAAGGCCCGTTTGGCCGAACTCGAACCGCTGACGGCTGCCGTGGCCGCGCGCGAGGCCGAACTGGCCGATTTGAAGGGCCGCTTAACCGCCACGCAACAAGAGCGTGAGGCCGAAGCTAATGTGCTCAAAGGTCGCTTGGCGAAACTCGAACCACTGGAAGGCATCGTGGCGGCGCGCGCTGCCGAGCTTGCCAAATTGGGCGATGCGCTCAAGCTCAAAGATGCTGAGTTGCGCCAATCGCACGAACGCATCAATGCCACTGGGGCCGCACAGCAACAGCAAACCGCCGCCCTCGGCGCGCGTGAAACCGAACTGGCGCAATTGCGCGCCAAGCTGAGCGGCCTCGATCGTTTGAATGCGCAACTGGCCGAGCGCGCGGCCAAGCTCAGTGAATGGGAAACGCGCTACCAGCAAACCGTGGCCGAAAAGGACGAGGCACAGGGCAAGTTGAAATGGCGCGTCGGCGAGTTGGAAGCCTTCGTCAGCAACCGCGACGAAGAAATCGGCAAGCTGAAAGCGCGCCTCAATCAACTTGAAGCTTTGGGCGGCCAACTCGCCGAACGCGATGCGCAACTGGCCGCCAATGCCGCGCGCTTGAAAGAGCGCGAAGCCCAATTCAGCGGCGCACTCTCTGACAAGGACGATCAGCTCGGCAAATTGCGTTGGCGCGTCGGCGAATTGGAAGCCAGCGCCGGTCAATCCGACACCAAGCTCGGCGCCCGCGAAACGCAATTCAAGACCTTGCTCGGCGCCAGAGACAGCGAGATCGCGCAATTGACCGCCCGGGTCGTCGAACTGGGCACGGCCAGCGCGCGCCTGGCCGAAAGCGGCAGCGAACTGGCACGGTTGCGCACACGCTTGCGCGAACTCGAAACAAGCGCGGCACCGCGTCAAAGCACAGTCGTCGAACCCAAACCCGCGCCCAAGCAGCGTGTCAGCGCCCGCGAGGCGATGGAGACTTATCGCCAAGCGCCGCCCAAACGCGGTGAATACGACGACCTCAAATTGATCTACGGCGTCGGCCCCGTGTTGGAGAAGCTGCTGCACAAACTGGGCCTCTACTTCTTCAAACAAGTCGCGCAATGGAACGAGGCCGACATTGATTTCGTGGACGAACAACTCCAACACTTCAAAGGCCGCATCCGCCGCGAGAACTGGGTGGAGAGCGCAAAGGAAGAGCATTTGAAGAAATACGGTAAACAGCTTTAGGTGGCAGTAGGCAGTAGGCAGTTAGGCAGTAGGCAGTTTTTGCAAAAGCTGCCTGCTGCCTTTTGTTTTATGAAGCGTGTGCGAATTGAAGCTCATTGCTGGTAATAGAGAAATGTTGCCACCCCTGGGAGCGCAGTCCTTCCAGGCTGCGGG
>JANOWX010001198.1:0-31316 GCA_031418175.1 Acidobacteriota bacterium
GTTCAGGCTTCAGCCTGTGTGCGTGCTCTCCGAGACAGGCTGAAGCCTGAACTCCATGCTCTTTTGCGCCGCGCTTGCCCCGAGCTTTTTCGTAGATACGTCCAGTCCTTATCAGTCGCTTAGCCATTCGCCTTGATACACCACACAAGCCTCGCCCGTTTGCACCACGGCGCCATCGGCGCGCCATTCCACCAGCAATGCGCCCGCAGCGGTTTTGACGGTGACTTTGCGTTCGGTCAATTCGTTCAGCATCGCCGCCAGCGCCGCGCCGCAAGCGCCTGTGCCCGAGGCGAGCGTCTCGCCGCAGCCGCGCTCCCAAAAACGAACTTCGATGGTTTGCCGATCAAGCACGCGAATGAACTCGACATTGGTGCGTTCGGGGAAGGCCGGATGCACTTCCAACGCCGCGCCCAATGCGCGCCAATCCAGCCGGTCAAAATCGTCAACGAACAAGCTGCAATGCGGATTGCCCATCGAGGTGGCGGTGAATTCGATTTGCTGCCCGCCGACTTCCAGCCGCTGGCGGATCACGCGTTCCAGCGGTTGCGGCAACACGACTGGCACTTCAGCGCTGCGCAAACGTGGCACGCCCATCCCGGTTTCAAACACGAAGCGCGCGCCGTCGCGTTCAATCAGCTTCAATTCTTTGACGCCCGCGCCCGTGGCGATGCGTACCGACGGTGCTGACCACGCGCCGGTGTAAAAGAGCCAAGCCCCCACACAACGCGTGCCGTTGCCTGAAATCGGCGTCTCGCCGCCATCCGCATTGAATAAGCGCACGGCAAAATCGGCCTCGTCAGGATTCACCGCCACGCACAGCATTTCCACGCCGTCCGCGCCCGCGCCGAAATGCCGGTCGCAGAGCCGTCGCGTCAACCCTTCAAGGCTTTCCGCCGCCTTGCCCGCAAACAGGCGCAGATCACACTCGCGCACAATCAGGAAGTCATTGCCCAGGGCCTGGAATTTGTGGAAAAGCATAACGTAGACGTTTGACCGTAACCTGTCACGCTGCGCCAAAGCGGCCAACGCCGAGTCACAATAGCCTCATTAAGCGCGCGAAACAATTGCGCGACTGCCAACACAAATACGCCTGCGATTTTATTGCCCGGGCAGCCCGTTGCGATGGATGCGTATGCGGGCGTTTTGCTTTTGCATCTGCACGGTTAAGCCGCCGCCTTGTCTTAATTCCGTCTCGCCGAGATCAACATCCAGCAGCGTCTGGCCGGCGTTTAGGGCGGTGAATTCCAGCAGCAGGAGTTGGCCGTTGGCGCTGACCGGCGCGGCGCGATCTTGTGCCTGCTGTACTTTGATGCGCAGATGCCCGGCGTCCAGCCGGTGATTGATGTGGGCTTGGGATCCCAACAAGCCGCCGCTGCGCACGGATTTCAAGCTCAGCAGCGCGGGATCGAAGCGTAACGACACTTGCGCATCATTCAATTTCACCTGCCCGTAAAGCGAGACGGTGACGAAGAACGATTCGCCCACTTCTTGCTCGATGAGATTCGGCAACAAACTCAGATCAATGACGGGTTGGGTGTTGGTTTGGAAGCCCGCCGGTTTCACCTCGGCGGCAGGCGGTGCAGTTAGCTTTGCCGGAGCGGTGGGTGCAGGCGAGACAGACGGGGCGGGTGAGCTTTGCGCGACCAAGCGGCGCTCTTCTTCATCTTCGGTTTCGGCGCGTTCGTAGAGGGCTTCGATGGTCGGCGTGACGCCGCCCGCAAAGGTGCCGCCGTGGCGGGCAAGGTGATCTTCGGGTTTGAATTCGGCGGCGCGCATGACGTGTGGCGTGACCGTGATGACGATGTCGCTCAGGTTGCTGGATTGGTGCGGCGTCGAAAAGAGCCGCCCCAAAATCGGGATCATCCCGATGACGGGCAACGAGACGCGCGATTCGCCTTTGGCTTCCTGTTTGACGCCGGCCACGATGGCGGTCTGGCCGTGCTGCACGCGCGCAATCGTCGTCAGGCTGCGTTGCGTGAAGCTCGGCGTGAGCGAGAAATCCGCGCCCGACGCTTCGACATTGGTGGATTCGAGCCGCATCTTGATTTGCACGTTGTCGTTGATGATCGTCGGCGTGACATCAATGATGAGGCCGACATCTTTGTATTGCACGTTGTCAATCGCGGCGCCGCCCAGCAAGCCGCCGCCTGCGCCGGGTGCTCCGCTGCCCGCGCCGTTCAAGTTGCCCAGCCCCGGCACAAAGGTCGTGCCCACGCGCACAGGCACGCTGCGGCCCACTTTGGTTTGGTTGTTTTCGCCGTCGAGCGCGTGAATTTGCGTGTTTGCCAGCAAGCGCGAATGCCCCTTCGATTGCAAGAGACTCAGGCTCGACGGCGGCAAGCCGATGATCGTCCCCGCACCGGCGGTGAACGTTTGCCCGGCCAGCGCGCCCAGCGCGGCGCGTCCGAGGCCGCCCAGATTGCTCAAGGAGGCCGCATTCCCCACCGCGTGCAAGGCCAGTTGATTGCCCAATTCCAGTGAGGTGCTGCGCGAGACTTCGTAAATGTTCACATCAATCACGACTTCAGGGCGGTTTTTGTCAATGCTATTGAGCAAGTCTTCCACCAGACGCAGGCTGCTTTCGGTGTCGCGGACAACCAGCGCGTTGAGGTGTTTGACCGGCAACACCTGGCGGTTCTGGCCGGCCAGCGATTGCACCAGCGTCTTAGTTTCGTTGAGATCGGCGTTGGCGAGATAGAAAGTCTTGACCTGCAATTGCTCGAAGCGTTGGCGGTTTTGCGCCGAATCCTGATAGATGAAAATCGTGCGCCGGTCTATCTGCTCGAACAGGTGCTTGCTCTGAAAGAGGATCAGATCAAGGGCTTTGGGCATCGTGACGTTTTGCAGCTTGAGGCGGAACTTGTTGTCGTCTTTGAACGATTCGTCGAAGAGCACATTGAGGCCGATGCTTTCCGCAAAATTTTCGATGGTCTGGCGCAGACTGATGTCGCGCAGGTGAATCTGTTGCTGCACTTCGCTGCGGCGCGGCGCGCCTTTGTTCGCTACGTTGTAGCCGACCGGGGTTTGCGCGCGGGTTTGCTCGGCGGCGGCGGCTTGCAGCAGTTGTTGCATGCGCTCTTTCTTACTGCGCGCCTGCTGGTTGGTGGGGTTGTGATAACCGGCCAGATAATACGCGCGGTAGGCATTGGCGTAATCCTTCTGTGCCGCCCATTCGTCGCCTTGCTGCGCGAGCGCAATCGAAGCGTTCTGCCGGGCGCGCAGCAAGTGCAAACTATATTCCGGGTTGTTCGGCTCGGCGGCGTCGGCGACGGCGAAATGTTGCGCGGCCAGTTCCCATTGGCGGCGCGCTTCATATTTCATCCCCTCCGCAAAGTTCTTGCGCCCGGCCCTGGCGCTGACGGGTTGCGGCGGCGCAGCGGGGCTGGGCGCTGGTTGTGGTTTGACTTGCACAGGCGCCGGCACAGGCTTGGCCGTTGCCGTCATCTGCGGCGTAGGCTTTGGGCGTGGCTGCGCGGTGGCAACGAGCGGTGTCGGTGTGGCGCGCGCCGTTGCCAAGCTGGCGGGCGACGGCGTTGCCAGGCGGGCTTGTGCCGTGCTGCGTGTTGGGGCGGCGGCGGCGGGGGTAACATGCCCGGCGGGCGGGGTGGGCGCGGCCTGTGGCACGCGCGTGTGCGCCACGCTTTGCGCCACGGCGGCGTAATTTGGGATGACCGGCTTGAAATTGATGAGCGTGGTAGCAGGCTTGCCATTGACCGGACGCGCGTTGTTGTTTGCGTTGTTGAGGTCGGCAGTGAGCGAGGCCATCGCTTGCAAGGCGCGTTGCCGGATCGTTTCGATGTCGCCGAAATAGATCACGATTTGCCGGGGCCGCCGTTCGATGCGGTGGTACAGATGCGCCGACAGTTCAAAGATCACTTGCAGGTTGTCGCCATTGGGGGCGAGGCGCACGGCTTCGAGGCCGCCTTTGCGGACGGCGAGAAACCCCGGCGCGTTCGCCTTGGTGTATTCCAGGTTTACGGTCAGGCGTTCCGGCTGCACAGAGGTCGTGGTCGTAATCGTGACCTGTTGGGTCATTTCGAGCGCCACCGTCACCAGCCGGTTTTGTTTGCTGACGTTGATGCGTTGTAAGACGGCGGGCGTCCCGAAGCGCATCATCTCACTGCGCGCTGGCACGGGCTGTTGTCCTTGCGCCGCCGTTTGCAACGCGAAACACCAGCACAGGATTCGGCTCAGCCACCGCCCCTGTTTTTGGGTACTGAAGTACTGCATTTTCCCCCTGGTCTACACTGCCGAACATTGCTTACATCGTGCGCGCCGTTTCCTGCAGCGCGCTTTCAATCGCGGCCTTGAGCGCCTCGTAGGTGTTTTCCGGCACGCGCCGCCCGTTGATGAACAGCGTGGGCGTAGCGCGAATGCCGAAGCGCACGCCGTCTTGCACGTCGCGTTGCACCGGCGCGGCGAATTGTTGCGCGGCCAGCGCCGCCTCGAATTGCTGGCGATCCAGCCCCAATTGACCGGCGTATTCCGACAACTGTGCGCGACTCAGGTTGGGTTGTTGCCGGAACAGCAGCGCGTGATATTCCCAGAACTTGCCTTGCGCACGCGCGGCCTCGGCGGCCTGGGCGGCCAGCGTGGCTTGCGCGTGTTGTTGCAGCGGGAAATCGCGCACCACCAGCCGCAGCTTGCCGTCATATTCGCGCAGCAGCCGCTCCAGCACGGGCTGCGTTTGCGCGCAACTGGGACATTCGTAATCAGTGAACTCGACCAACGTCACCGGTGCGCCGGGCCGGCCTTTGGCCGGTTGATCGCCCGCCGTGAGCGCGTCGAGCGGCAAAGCCGGCGCCGCGAGCGCGCTTTCGACCAACGCCGCGCGACGCAATTGCGCGGCGAAGGCGTTCTCCGCGCGGGTTTCGACTTGCTGTTGCAGGTACTTGATGAGTTGCGGTTTAACCGTCTCGAATGCGCCGCTGATGCGGTTTTTGTTTTGTTCGTAAAAGGTTTGCGCTTCGGCTTCGGTCACGCGCTGCGTTTTGGCGGTGACTTCTTCGTCGAGCAAAGCCTGCGTGGTGAGTTTGCGCCGTTGCGCTTCCTGATTGAGCAGCGTGTCGTTAATGCGAAGGTTCAATTCGCGCAGCCGCAATTGATAAAGCTGTTCCTGCACCTGATAGATCAGCGGTTGCAGACTGTCTTCCACCTCGCCCGCTGTGATGGACGCGCCGTTGACCGTGGCCAGCACGCGCGCGCGTTCGGCGGCGTTGGCGGGCGGCGTCGCTTTCTCCACGAGAATTTTGATTTGCGCCGCCGCGCGTAGTTGCTGGGCGAAACGTCCGGCTTCTTCGCGTTGACGCTGTTGAAGTAGATAGTCGCTGATTTCGGCGCGGGCTTCGGCGAACGTGCCTTCGATGCGGCTTTTGTTCTGTTCGTAAAATGCCTGTATTTCGGCTTCGGTCGGGGCTTTCACGGCGGCGAGGACGATTTCGTCAATCAGTTTGGCGGCGCTGATGCCGCGCTTGTTGGCTGCGGCGTCGAGCAGCCGCGAATTGATTTGCAAATCCAGTTCGCGGGCGCGGGCCGTGACGACGCTTTGTTGCAGCTCCTCAAGCTGCGCTTTGAGCGGCGCGTCAATTTCCTGGCGCGTGATGCGCACGCCGTTGACCGTCGCCAGCGTGTCGGCGGGCAGCGCTATTTCACAGGCGCAATCGGCGGATGAAGCCGTGTTGGCGGCGGTTTGCGCTTGCGCGGTGAACGTGCCAGCTACAAGGATGAACAAAATCAGCAGACTCAGTAGACCCAAATTTTGGATTTCAGCGGCTGTGCCGCCCGCTGTGCGGAAGGTCTGTGACCTTCCGGGCGAGCGCACCACTTCTGGGGCTCCGCCCCGCCCAATCGAGGGGCAAAGCCCCAAAGAAAGAAGGGTGGCGCCTGCCGGGAGATCACAGACCTCCCGCACATCAAGCGGCGGAGCCACAAATTTGGATCTACTGAGACTTCGTGTCATGAAAAAATACCTCTCTACTCAATCGAGTTTGATCCAGCCGCCTGACGGCACGAAGGTTTTGCCGACCGGGTCGAGCGCCACGATGTATGCGCCCAGCGCGCCGATGCGCCGGTTCGCGTGATAACTCAAGCGCGGCGTCAGCCCCGTCTCGAATTCGTAAAACCCTTCGAGCACGGCCGACAGCTTTTCGCGCGTGACTTCGCGGCCCGCGCGTTTGAGCGCGGCGCTGAGCAAGTGCGCGGCGCTGTAAGCCGTCAGTTGCGCGGCGCTGTGGCGCGCGGCGACGCGCTGTTCGGCCAGCAGCGCGCGAAAGCCCGCCACGCCCGCCGCCGTGTGATCGGCGGGCAGCGTCGGATAAGCCAGATACACGCGCGCTTTGAAACAAGCCGGCGCGTCGAACAATGCCTTGCCCGCCAGCGCGCCGGGCAGCAAGAGACGCGGTTGCCACTGCAAGCGTTCGGCCTGTTGCAACAACGCCGCAGCTTGGGCAGCCGTGCCGAGCCAGAAAACGGCGTTGACGCCGCGCTGTTGCAAGCGCGCCGCGAGTTGCGCCGCGTCGTTCTCGTAATTCAGCGTGACGATGTTTTCCCAGCCGCTGCGTTTTCCCTCAACCGCCAGCGCCGTTGCGACCGCCGTCAAACGCGCGTCGGCGGGATGCACGATGACGGCGGTCTGTTTGGGCTCGCGCGCGGCGAAGCGCAGCAGCGCCTGGGCCTGTTCGGCCAAGCCTGAGAACAGATAAAACACTTGGCGGTTGAAAGGCGTGGTGTTGGGCGCGGGCGGACTGAGCGGGCCGATCAACGGCGTTTCGGCTTCCGCCAGCAGCGCCGCGACTTCGGCTTCCGCGCCCGGCGCATGCGTGCCGACGAAGGCAAAGACTTCCGCGCGTGCCAGCGTCTGTTGCAACCGCGCGAGCACTTCCGCCGTTGGGCCGGAACTGTCGAGCACGCGCAATTCGACGCGGCGTTGATAGAGGCCGCCTTGCGCGTTGAGCGCTGCGCAATACGCCGTCAACACTTCTTTGACCGCTTGCCCCAGCGCGGCTTGCGGCCCGTTCAGCGGCAGCAGCGTGCCGAGCGTGAGCGTCGCGTCCGTCACACCTGCATCGTGATCTGTGCCCAGCCGTTTCAAGTACGCGAGCAGGTCGGCCATATCTTCATCCGCCAGCCGGTAACGCGGCATCGCCACCGCCAGTGGGTTGCCCGCCGCGTCTTCGCCTGCTGTCAGCGCACGCGCCAGCGAACGTTCGGTGAAGGCCGGATGCGCGCGCCCGGACGGATGTTGATGGCCGTAACCTTTGGTCAGCGATTCCCAGGTGATGACCGACGGCGTCACACCGCCTTCGGGTTTGCCGCGTCCGTCCAAGCCGTGGCAACCCGCGCAGGGCAACGTCGCCGCCGGGACTTCGTTGTCGGGGCCGCCCAGATAGGCCGTCAGCGCGCGTCCCGCCGGACTTTCGCCGCGCAAGTAAATGTGTTTGCCGCGTTGTTCCGGCGGCGTCAGCACCGATGTCAGTGTTTGCTGTGCTTGCGCCGTCGCCGCGCACAGCAACGCCAACAGACACAGGCCGCGCCGAATTGAATTACTGATTGCCCGCATCTTTTGTCCCTTTATCGGGCGTCCCTTTGTCGGTCAACACGCTTTCGACGATCTTGATGAGCGCTTCGGCTTTCGCCAGGCCGTGCGCCTTCTTCCACAGGCCGGTGCTTTCGTTGCCGATGATGACGACGGTCAAATGGTCGTCTTTCGTCGCCACGTATTGGCCGAGCTTGTACAGCGCCCATTCGATGTTCTCTTTCTTGCCGGTCAGGAAGTGCCAGCCGGGCCGCGCCTGAAACTTCGTCGCGTATTCCTTCAGCTTCGGCGGCGTGTCGTTTTCGGGGTCAACGCTGAGCGAAAGCAGCAACACGTCTTTGCCTAAACGGTCGCCCAGCGCTTCCTGAATGCGCGCGAAGCTCTTGTTCATCGGCGGGCAAACGCTGGTGCAGGTGGTGAAAAACGAATTGATGACGACCGTCTTGCCTTTGAGCAGGTCGCTGTAAAAGCGCAACTGTTCGCCGTGCTGGTTGATGAGCGGCACGTCGGTGAAATAGCGCTCACCGGCGGCAGGCGCAGCAGCGGCAGGCGTGACAGCCGCATTGGGCGCGGCGGCGACTGCGTCGAGCACGCGCGTGAACTGCATCGGCTTCGCCAGCCCGTACAAGCGCGCCCATTGGTTTTTTGCGTCGTTGCCGATCAGCGCCAGCGGCGAATGGTCTTCCTTGCGCGCCGTCGCGGCGTTCAGCGCGCGCAGCAATTTATCCACTTCGGTTTTTTCGCCGGTGACGAACGACCAGCCGGGCCGCGCGCCGAATTTCGCGCCCCAGGCTTTCAAGCGTTCGGGTGTGTCGGTCACCGGATCAACGCTGACCGAAATCAGCCAGACATCCTTGCCCAGCCGTGCGCCCAACTGCGTTTGCAAACGGGCGAAGGTCGCGCCCATTGGCGGACAGATCGTCGTGCAGGTCGTGAAGATGAAGTTGATGACGACCGTCCGGCCCTTGACCAGATCGCTGTAAAACCGCAGCGGGCGTCCGTCCTGATTGAGCACCGCCACATCGGGCGGCGTGAGTTGAAAGGTCGTGAGCGTAGCCTGCTCTGTTTGTTCCGGCGGCTTGGGCGGGGCCGCCTGTTGGTGATGTTGATGCTCGGCTTGCGCGGCGGCGCTGACTGTCAAGGCCAGCGCGCACAAAATGAACAAGGCAAAATTTCGTAGTTGACGCATTACTGATGACCTCCGTTGAGCTTTTCGCTGTCTTTGGTTTTGCGTTCCCCCGTTTGCTGAAGCGCTTGCAGGATCAGCGGGCGCGATTGATTGAAGCCGACTTTCAACGACGGGCAGGCAACGTAAACGTGGTAGACGCCCGCTTCCGGCGCGGTCAGCGTGACCTCGTAAAGCCCTTTGCCCAGCGGCTGCGCCATGGCGCGTTTGTGCCAGACGCCGGGCGCGAGCAGCCACATCACCTGCACGTCGGGCAAATCGGTGCGCGGTTGTTTGGTCGCGGCGTCGGTGAGTTGAAAGCGCAGCCGCAGTTCTTCGCCCACACGCAGGACGCGCTCGTCGAGTTGCGGCGTGATTTGCAAAGCGAGCGCGGCGGGTTTGTTGCTCAACGCCGGATCGGGCTGGATGTCGAGCGCAAAGCAATGCGCCAGCCGGGGCGCATCGAGCAACAAAGCCAGGTCGTAGGAGCCGGACGCAGGCAATCTGAATGTGCGCGCATAAACGCCTGGCGCGCTTTCGCGCAGGCTGTTGTCCACCACCAGCACGGCGCGCGGTTCGCGGCGGTAGTTTTGAAAGCTGCCCATCGGCGCGGCCATGCCTTCGGAGTAGTAATAGATCATCCGGTCGCCCGGATTGGCGAACAGCATCGAACCGCCTTCGGGCGCGGGGAAAAACAAGCCGCTGGGATTTTCCGTCAATCTGGCGCTCTGGCCGCCGGGAAAGATTGTGACTGGCAGCGCCTCGGCTTGGCCGATTTCGGCGAGCCGGATGAGCGCCACATCGGCGGTTTGCGCGGCGTGTACATAAGCGAAATCCGCCGTGAAGGCCAAGCCGTCGGGCTGGCCTTTGATCTCGACGGAATGCAGCGCGCGGTTGCGCGCCGCGTCGAACACATACAGCGCATTGCCCGTCGTATTCAGGACAAAGCCGTAGCGGCCATCGCGCGTGAAGCGCAACACGCGCAAGCCCGGTTTCGTGCTGATGGAGTTCAGACGAATGCGGCGGCGGCTGTCCACCACGGTGATGTCGCCGCTGGCGGCATCGGCGATGTAAACCGCCTGGCTGAGCGCGGAAAAGGCCAGCGCGACCGGTTGCGCGCCGGTCTTGATTTCGGCGGCGGCGGTCAGCGTCGGAATGTCAAACAGCGTGAGCGTGCCGCTTTGTTGATTGGTGACGAAGGCAGTGCGGTCGTCAGCGCTGAAAACGATCTCGTGCGGCCCTGCGCCGAGGGCGAGGCGTTTGACAGTTTTGAGCGTGACCGTGTCAATGACCGTCACGGCATCCGCTTGCGGCGCGGCGTCGTTGATGACCCAGAGATAACGTTCGTCGGGTTGTAAGGCGAGGCGCACGGGTTTGGCGCCGGCGTCGAGTTCGGCGGCGACTTTCCACGTCGCGGTGTAAACGACGGCGATTTGATTGACGAGCGGCAAGGCGACGAAAAGCCGTTGCTGGTCGCGCGTCAAGGCCCAATCCGCGCCGGGGCTTTTGAGTTGCACGAGCGCGGCCAGACGGCTGCCGCCGAAACCGAGCAGGGGATCGAGTACCGAGATATTGCCTTCGCGGTTGAGCGTCAGCAGGTAGTAGTTGTTGAGATCAATGTCGGGCCGCGCGCTCAGCTTGCCTTGCAGGAAGGCTTGAATCTTTTGTTGGCACGCCGGGGCTTGCCCCGCAGCAGTGCCGCGCCGCATGTCCAGCCAGGCCGAAGGGCGCAAACCGGTCAGCGGCGTGCCCGAAGCGGCGTCGGTGACTTTGAATTGCAGGCGGGCTTCCGCGCCTTCGCGCGGCCCGGCGGCTTGCCCGTCGGGCGTCAGGCTCAATTCGATGGCGACGCCTTCGCGGTTGAGCTTTTGCACCAGCGGCGTAGCAGGATTGCCGGCCGCGGCAGGCGCTTGTTGTGCGTTGACAACTGCCGTCAGCAACACGAGCCAGCACAGCCAGCGGTGCGGTTCAAAACAATGCATACGAAATTACTCCTCAAAATCAGCGGTTGAGTTACGACACGCGGGTGAGCGCCTTGAGGTCGCGCACCGTGTTGCAGAAGGAACGCACGGAGATCGGCTCGTCGTTGGCAAAATCGAGCACCGCGCGCCGCAGGTCTTCGCCATCGGCAAAGACGAAGGTCGTGCGGCCTCGTTCGGCCTTGATCGCGCGGATGCTGAATTGGCGGCAGCGCAGGAAGCTGGCGAGATTGAGGTCGGTGGTTTCGTAAGCCTGTTCAGAGCGGTTCATCGTGCGATTCATCTGCGGTTTCATCATGTTTCATCGTGTAGCGGCTAAGCGTGCGCCGGGCCGCCGGACGGCGTGTGGGTTCACCCTCCGGCGTGAGTTGCCCGGCGCACGCTCAAGCTCAAGGCGTGACGCGGAAGATGCCCCACAAACCGCCGTCGAACTGGAAGGAGTTCATCGTGCGGAAGAGGTAATCGCCCGTGACACGGAACGCGCCGCCAGCGCCGTTTTTCAACAGCACGTCGAAGTGGCTGGTCGGGCCGACACCGATTTGGCTGCCTTGCCACTCAGAGAGCGGATTGCTGCCCAGCGTGCGCGAGTTGTTGACGTAAGGTTCCTGCTCCCAAATGTGACCGTGCAAGGCAAAGACGTTGTTGCGCGCGTGGCCTTGCGGATGCAGTACGCGGAAGCGCACCGGCGTGCCCGCTTTGGCCGTGAAGACCGGCGTGACCGGGTCGCCGCCGGCCAGTGAATTGGACAGCGCGTTGGTGAAATCAATCGTCCGCGTGGTCGTCAGGGGCGCGTTGGGCGCAAAGCCCAAGCGCTTCCACATCGGCTCCGTGCGGTAATTGATGGCCTTCTGGCCGGAATCTTCCGGGTCTTCGGAATCGGCCAGATTGGGCACCGGCGAGCCGTTGCCGAAACGCAGGTTCAGGTCGTTCTGGTGTATCACCACGAATTCGCGGAACGTCCCCGCCGCCGACGTGACGGTGGCGGAGGCGCGTGAATTTACGTCTTCGATCCAGGTTGAACCTTGCGGTTCGATGATCAGCGCGCCGACCGCTCCCTTGTTGCTGTGTTTGATGCGGTCGGACGAGATCAGATTCGTCGCGCCGAATTCCACTGGTGTGGCGATCAGATTGTTTTTGGCGTCCAGCGACAAATCACCGGCATACCATTTGTAAGTCTGACTGTTCCCAGTCGTCGCACTCGAGGGTTTGACGAGTTGCGCGTTATTGAAGCCAACGTTCGCCCCGTCGCTGCGGGTTACGTCATAAGCCAGCAGTTGCGGATGCAAGCCGACCAGTTGCGAAGGCTTGACCTGATTGGCGTTGAAGTTGTTGACGATCATCGGCAACGTGTTGAAGCCATCCAGATCGGGCGGGGGAATTTTCATGCGATTGCGCAACGTGAGGTTGATGCAATCGCCCGCTCGCGCCCGCAAAATCAGCGGCTCGAGCGGCGCGCCCGCTCTCAATAACTGGGTTTCCGGGTCGAGGTCTTCCGTGTGGACGTAAAGAATCGCCGTCGGATCGTGCAACTGCCCGCCATTCGCGGTGCGCTGGTTGTAAACGAGCGTCCCGCCTGGCAAGGCTTGCGCGCTGATGGCCGATACGTCGAAATTACGCGCCGGGGCCGTGGTCGGACAAACGCCGTTGAACGCGCTCGGATTGGCAAGATCCGGGCCACCCGCGGGGTTATTCGGCAAGGCCAGCAGGTCAGTGCGCGTATCCTTGTAAGAACGCAGCAGCCCCCACGTCCCATTCCACAGATTGTCCACGGATGAGCCTGCCTGCCAGAGATAATCAGCCGTGCCGCCACGTTGATTCTTTGGCGCGACCACCGGCGCCTTGAATTCAAAATGCTCCGAGATGCCCATCATCTGACTGTTGCGCCAACCGGAGTTTTTATCCGAAGGCTCGAACAGCCATTTCAGCCCGTGAATACTTAAGTTGTGGCCTTCTTCCTGCCCGCCGACCAGCGTGCGGATTTGCACTATGTCGTTGTCATAAACGCGCAGCAGCGGCGTGAACGGGTCGCCCGGCTGTACAGCCGTTGTCAACGGCGGATAGAACGTCGGTTGTGAGTTCAGCGCCGCATCTTGGCGCAGAATCTGCGAACTGAAAGCTTGCGACAAATCACCTGCATCACCCGCCGCTTGCGTGTTCGTTCGCGGATCGCGCACGCGCAAGGCGAGGGGTTCATTGCGATAGTTGACGCTCATCGTGCCGGGATCGTCAGCCGAAATGGCTTCGGGACACGGCGCGGGGACGCCGCCGGGGCATTGCTGCGGCGGCGCGAGCAGGAAGGGCAAGCCGACTTCGACGCGGCCAGGCGGATTGACGGGTTTGTTGTCCGCCGTGTAAGCCAGTTGGAAGTCGGAGAATTCGAGCAGGAATTCGCGGTAACTGTCCGCTGCGTTGGCGGTCAGAATATCGGCGCGCCAACTGGTCGGGCCGCCGTCCGCGCGCCCGCCGAAGAAGACGCCGGTTTCAGAATCGCGCCATTTCGAGCCTTGCGGTTCGACCACCAGCCCGGCGTATGTGCCAACCTGCTGATGCGTCGAAGGGCCGTAATGGTCGTGTGTAAACACCGTTCGCAACGTGCGATCCTGCCCCGCGTTGTTCAAGGTGTTGTCGGCAAACCAGCGTTGAATCGTCGTTTGCGCGCCGAGCGTGCCGAAAAACGGATGTGCCTTGGCCGTCAGTTTGGTTTTCTGTTTGGTGCCGGATGCGAGCAAGCCGCCTGCCGCGTTGATCGCTTTGATGCGTTCCAGCACTTCATCGGGCGAGAACGTGCCGTCTTCGTAATTCCAGCCGTTGCCCGCGCCGTCCGAAGCCAGCACATCGAATTTCACCAGGTGAATGTGCTGCCCCATTACATCGGTCGGTGTGCGAATCTGGAAATCGTCCTGCTTGTATTCGCCCGGCACGAGATTGGTGTGGAAAAAGGAGATGCAATCGTTCGTATTCGCGCGGAAGAAAAGCGGCTCCGGCGCTCTGGTACCGGCGAGCGTCGGTTTGACATCTTCCCACAAAGAAAGAATCCGCGATTGCGGGAAATGCCAGCCCGCTTTGTTCAGCTTCAGATCGAGCTGAATGTTCGCGGCCTTGTAAATGCGCGCTGTGCCAACGGCCCGGCCATTGTCATCCACACAGGGATCAGCCCAGGGCGCGCCGGGCTTGGCTGGCAATCCGTTGGTGATGAAATTGGCCGCCGTGCCCGCTTGCGTGTAACTGGCATGCGTGCGCAGGGCGTGAAAAGCCATGGCAGTGGCTTCCACAGCCGTGCCTGCTTCGGGGATGGCTTTGGCCGTCGCCGAGAGCAGCACCTTGCTGAAATCGAGCCGCGTGTGCGATTCGACGAACGTGCCGCCGGTAATGATGTGACGCGGCAAGCCGCCATCGTCCACCGTATCGAGCGGCGGTTTGGGCGGACGATGCCCCGCCAAGCCGGGCACGAAGAAGGGATAACCCGGATTGCCCGTGCCTTTGATCTGCGCTTGCCCGTTGCTGATGGAAACCTGCGCGCCGGGCAGCGGCGCCATCGCCAGCGTCGGAATCGGCACGATGGCCGGAATCGGCGCGCCCGCGGCGACCTCGCCGTCAGGCAAAGCGCGCGCGCCAGGCGCCGGGCGTCCGTTCGCATCCAGCGGCGTGCCTTCTTCAAACACATCCAGCACGCGCCACAACGCCCACATGCCTTGCGCGAAGTGCGGATAGAAATGGCAATGGAAGATCGAATCGCCTACGGTTTGGTTGCGATTACCGCTGCCATTGTGCGCGATTTCCACTGTGTAGGCGCTGCCTGGCCCAATGGACTGGCTGTCCAAATAAGCCGAATTGTCGCTGTCGGGCGTGTGCAACCACTGATGCGCGTGTTGGTGATGGATGTGGTGCTCTTTCGAGCCGCCGTGCAGGATGCGGAACTTGACGTGATCGCGCAGGTAGCTGTGGAAGACGTTGGACGGATCGCCGGGGAAGAGCACTTTCGTGGCCTTCGCCCCCCGAATCAGTTTGCCGCTCGCGTCGGTCGTGTTGGCGGGCACATCCACCAGTTGCGCCGGATCGCCGACCGTCCACGAAGAAAGGAAGAACTCTTCGAACTTGCATTCGGTGCAATCTTTCATCGGCCCGACGCCGAAACGGTTGGCTAGAATCTCAGCGCCCACGCCCGCCGTGCCGTAATTGATGGCAAAACCGTCGCGCACGCTGTGCAACGTGTAACCGAGCACCGGGTCTTCAAATTCGGGAAAAGCCTGCACCGCGCCGATTTCGTCGTGATAGATCACGGTGAACTCGCGGAAGGCCTGATCGCGGTTCGGTTCAACCGGATTGGGCTTGTAAGTGCCCGCCGGAAAATTGTTCTTGTTCGGGCCGGTAATGATGGCATTCAGATCGGAATGCACGACTTCTGCCCCGTTGGTCATCTTCAAAATCGGCAGTCCTGCGAACGGATGACCTGTGGGATACACCGCGTCGTAATTGAGCAACGGCTGTCCCGCGGGGGTGCGCAGCGCTTTCCCGTTGGCATCCTTTTTTGTGGCAAGCTGCAATTCGGCGGCGGTCAATTGGCTGCGATACCATTCCGCGCCTTTGGCCTGCACATTGACCGAACCGAACAAGCCCGCATTGAGCGAGCCGCCGTCGCCTTCGCCGCCCGTTTGCGCGCCGCCGCTGTAAAACACATGGCTGCCCTCGCGTTCGGCGTAATAGGTGTAAGTCGCGCGTCCGCCCGGCGCGACCAGACTGCTCGGATTTGCGCCCACATTCGAGCCGTCCGAGGTGATGCCGCCCACCAACTGCAAGCCCATCACATGCACGCTGGCCGTGCGCGTGGCCGGTTGCTCGTCATCCCTGGGCGTAGGCGCGAGCAGGTTTTGAAACTTGATTTGCAGGCAATCGCCCACATTCGTCCGCAACGCCAACGGGCGCGGACGCTTATCCGCCCGCAGCCGGACATTGCCCGGCGTCAGTCCCAAGGCCGGATCAAGCGGCACGACATCGCGCCGCAAGGCGAACATCATCCCTTGCGGTTCGGACGCCCCCAGCCGGTTCCAAAAGAACGGCTGATCGAGCGCGACCACCTCGGCGGTAATCGTGCGTGTACAAGTTTGCGCCTGCGCCGTCCCGCTCAACACGAGCAACAACGCCATCGTGATCAGACACAATACTGCTCCGGTGCTGCTCAGATGGGAGTGCCGTGGGCGCATTACCGTGGATCGCAATGCTGTTTTCGACTTCATTAGTCTTCTCCCTGGATTGAAGTTGCTAAGCTTGAAATATCGCTGTTTCGACACACCACGTCCTACAGCAGGCTCAAAGCTGGCCTGTCATTGCGTAGTAACGCAGTCGTAGCGGAAAACAAAGGCAGTATTGGGCGGCACAAAACTGCACCTATTTTCCTGCGCGCTAACGCGGAAGAAAAACTGCCTGCGTAGCCAGTTTTCGTGGGAAGGCTGTCAGGTAGGTGGTTGCTGGTTATTCAGACTGCTGCTCAGCGTAATCGCAAAGCGTTCCTGAACACTGTAACCCTAGCGGGGTTTGCCGGTACGCACATCGTATGCGCAACCTATTTTTGAGTGGGCGGGGAGAACTATTTTTAATGTGCTAGTGCTTTTGTGTTGGCTGTTTAGTATTGAGGCAGATACGGCCACAAAGCTCTGCCTAATTGTCACACTCTCGACCGCTAGCTTGTTTTGACAATTCACGCCCGCCGCGAAGTGTTCTTTCACAAAAGCAAGCGCCGGCTACACCTCAAAGTGCGTGAACTCTTTGAATTCGTGGAAGCGCGCCTTGATCTCGTCAGAGGTCAGGCGGCGCAGGCGGTCGCAACTGAATTCTTCGACGTTGTAGGACGCCATCACCGAACCGTAGATGATGCCGCGCCGCAGCGTCTGGTTATCCACTTTGTCGGCTTGTGCGAGGTAGCCCATGAAGCCGCCCGCAAAACTGTCGCCCGCGCCCGTCGGGTCGAAGACGGCTTCGAGCGGATAGGCCGCCGTGGCGAAGAAGGAATCTTTGGTGAAGAAGGCCGCGCCGTATTCGCCGCGTTTGACGATCAACAGTTTGGGGCCGAGGTCGAGCACCTTGCGCGCGGCGCGAATCAGGTTGGCATCGCCCACTAATTGGCGCGCTTCGGCGTCGTTGATGATGACGCAATCCACGACGCTGATGGTTTTGATGAGTTCGTCGCGCGCGCTGTCAATCCACAGATTCATCGTGTCCATCGCCACGAATTTGGCGTTCGATTGTTCGCGCACCTGGCGTTGCAGCGTCGGCTGGATGTTGCCCAGAAAGAGAAACGGCGCGTTCTTCAATTCAGCGGATAGCTCCGGTTTGAAATCGGCGAAGACGTTCAGTTGTGTGTCGAGGGTGTGCGCGGTGTTCAGGTCGAAGCCGTATTCGCCGACCCAGCGGAAGGTTTTGCCGCCCGGCACGCGCACCAGGTTCGCGGTGTTGATCTTGCGTTCGTGAAAAACGGCCTCGTCCGCCGCGCTGAAATCGTCGCCGATGACGGCCACGACGCTGACGTCGGTGTAAAACGAAGCGGAGACGGAAAAGTGCGTGGCGGAACCGCCGAGGCTGCGTTCGCGCGCGCCGAACGGCGTTTTGATGGAATCAATGGCAACCGAGCCAACGACTACGAGTGAAGACATTTTTTAGTGAGTCGAGGGAAGTCCAGAGAAGTCTGGGAAAGTCCAAAGAAGTCTGGGAAAGTCTGCGTTCTACAGACTTCACGAGACTTCACGAGACTTCACGAGACTTCCTCAGCCTTTCTTATCGGGTTTGGTTTCTTTGGGTTTTTTGTCAACTTCGACGGTGGCGCCGAGCCGTTTCTTGGCTTCGGGGAAATGCTCGCTGTCGGTGTAATCCTTGACGATGATGCTCCAGCATTCGAGCGCCTTGTCGAGTTGGTTGTCGCGCGTATAGACCTCGCCCAGCAGGAAGTAGACCGAATCCAGCCGCGCGAAAGTTGCGTTGGTGTCAATGATCTCTTGCAGCCGGTCAATCACGGCTTTGTTCAAACGCGCCCAGCCGTCTTTGTCTTTCTTAGCGGCGGGTTTGCGTTTGAAATAGTAACGCGCCACTTCCAGGCTGTGCCCGGATTGCTTTTCCAATTCGGGATCGCGCGGCGCATTGATCGAGCCGCGTCCCACGCCTTGCGCAAAGGCCGCCGCATTGCTGATTAACAAGGCGGCGCAGAAAGCCAAAACAAAATTGCTGCGATACTTCATAAGCTAACTCACTTTTTGAAATGGTTCGCGGCCCGCGCCGTAGCGAGCATCAGGCGCATGGGCTGCAATGTGCGATTGAAAGGGTTGAGCATCAAGCCCAGAATTTCCAAGGTCACGACGCCCAGCAATGGTTCATCGCCTGCTTCACCCAGCACGACTGGCGTCGTTGCGTCGCCTTGCGGTAAAGCCAGGTGACATTCAGAGATGCCGCGCTCGATTTTCGTGCCATCTGCCAGCACGAAATCCAATATGCGTTTCGGCTTCAACCCCAACTTGCGCCAAACTGTTTGCGGTAACAAGGTGTATGACGCGCCACTGTCCACTAGAAAGTCCAACTCTGCGCTTTTGCCGCGCTTGCCGGTGACTGTGCCTTTAACGTAAGTGATACCCATTTCTTGCACTCCTTTCGGTGTTCATTCCACAAAGTACTTGCCGATGATCGCCCAGAGCCGCTGCTTCGCTTCGTCTGAAATCAAATCGCGCTGCGTCAAGATCGCGTGCTTGACCGCGCTGCGATGCTGGCATTCTTGTCCGGAGGCCTGCTGCTCAGCCGCCAGCCGCTTGACTGCATCACGGATGATTTTCTGCGCGTTGGCGCTGTTCTTGTTCAGGTATTCGATGACCAGTTCAATCGTCACCGAGTCGTGTTCGGGGTGCCAGCAATCGTAATCGGTCACCATTGCCATCGTCGCGTAACAAATCTCGGCTTCGCGCGCCAGCTTGGCTTCTTGTAGGTTGGTCATGCCGATGATGTCCATGCCCCAACTGCGATAGAGCCGCGATTCGGCCAGCGTCGAAAAGGCCGGGCCTTCCATGCACAAATACGTGCCGCCGCGATGCACTTTGACGCCGGTGGTCTCGCAGGCTTGCGCGATGATTTCGCTCAAGTCGCCGCAAACCGGATGCGCAAAGGTGATGTGCCCGACGATGCCCTCGCCAAAGAAGGTCGAGACGCGGCCCCGCGTGCGGTCAAAAAACTGATCGGGCACGACGATGTCGGTGGGCGCGTATTGTTCCTGCAACGAACCGACCGCCGAGGCCGAGATGATCCATTCGACGCCGAGCATTTTCATGCCGTAGATATTGGCGCGGAAAGGCAGTTCCGTCGGCAACAGTTTGTGGCCGCGCGCGTGGCGCGCCAGAAAGGCGACGCGCTGGCCTTCGAGCGTGCCGAGGATGTAATTGTCCGACGGTTTGCCGAAGGGCGTGTCGAGGCTGACTTCGTGGATGTCGGTGAGGCCTTCCATTTGATAAAGGCCGCTGCCGCCGATGATGCCAATTTTTGCTTGTGCTTCCATTGCTTCTCAAGAAAGGCGGGACGGACTTTAGTCTGTCCGTTGTCCGTCCATAGGCCCGTGAGCAGGACAGACTAAAGTCCGTCCTACGGGCTATTTGTTGTCGTTCGGCGTAATCATCTTCATCGGGCCGCCCTGTCCGCCCCCCGGTGGTAGTGCGCCCGAAGGCTGGCGCAAGCCGGCCACGACCAGTTTGAAATCTTCCGGCGCGGCGACCGGGAATTTCAACGTGGCGTCTTCCATCACGCGCTTCATCTTCTCTTGCGTCTGTTGGGCGATGGTCTCTTCCGCCGTTTTGGTGCTGATGTAGATGTGTTTGGCGTGCAACTCTTCAGCATTTGGATTGGCGGCTTTATTGGCGACTTCGTTCAGGTTGCTGCCAGGGGTGCCGGGCGGCAGGGCGGGTTTGGCGGCGGCTTTGCGGCGGCCTTCGAGTTTGATCAGATGATAGCCGAAGCTGGTTTTGACCGGCTCCTGGGTGATTTGGCCCGGTTGCAGCGCCAGGGCGGCCTTCTCGAAATCAGGGTCCATTGTGCCTTGGCCGAACCAATCCAGATCGCCGCCGCGGCCCTTGGTGCCGTCTTCGTTAATCTCGTCGGCAATTTTCTCAAAGGCTTCGCCCTTCTTGATGCGCGCCAACAGGTCGGCGACACGCACTTTGATTTTCTCCGGGTCGGCTTCGGGATGTTGCGCGTAGTAGTCTTTGAGGTCCTTATCGCCAGTCTTGAATTGCTCTTCGATCTTGCGCGAATAGAGATTGGCGAGCAGGTTGCCGCGCATCATCTTCAACTGAATTTGAACCGACGGGTCTTTTTCCAAGCCTGCCTGGCGGCCCTTATCGGCGCGCAGCATCAGTTCGCCCCACGAGGCTTTCAAACTTTCGAACTGGTCGCCCGTGGGTTTCTCTTTGGCGTTTTTGGTGAAGAAGGCGACGTCAGTGTCGAAATCTTTCTGGTGCGCGCCGACGTAAGCATCAATGTCAGCCTTGCTGGCCTGGAAGCCTTCGTTGCGTTTGCCGTGCTCCTGCGCCAGCACTTTGGCGCTTTCCAGCCGCAGCGAATTGGCGTAATCGTCGCTCTTGTCCAAGCCTTCGGCCAGCCCGGCCTGGGCGAAGGCGAACATCTTTTTGAATTGGTCAATCAGGCCCTTGCGCGCCTGGGGCGTCTGGGCCAACTGCCGCTTTTGCTGATCGGGCATGGTCTCTGCAAACGCGATCAAATCGGCCTCAGGCAGCGCCGCATAGTCTTTCTTGCCGAGTTGGCAAGCGCCGGCCAACAGGCTCAGCACCATCGTAGCAGCCAGGCATGCTTTCAAAATGAATTGCTTGTTCACGATAAAAAATTCTCCTCAAAAAAGTAGGACAGACTTCAGTCTGTCCGGCAGTAAGGCAGACTCAAGTCCGTCCTACTTTTGATGTCCGCTTCCGCTTTGCGTCAGTTCTAACAGCACGCCGCCCGTGCTGGCCGGATGGACGAAGGCGACGAGCATGCCGCCCGCGCCCGTGCGCGGTTCTTCGTCAATCAGGCGGGTGCCGCGCGCTTTCAATTCAGCGAGCTTGGCAGCGAGGTCATTCACTTCGACGCAAAGGTGGTGAATGCCGGAGCCGCGTTTGGCCAAAAACTTGCCGACGGGCGTGGCCGCGCCGGTCGCTTCCAATAATTCGATGCGGCTCGCGCCGATGGGCAACAGCGCGACGCGCACGCCCTGGTCTTCGACGACTTCGATTTCTTTCAATTCCAAACCCAGGCCATCGCGCCAAAATTGCAGCGCTTCGTCAAGCGAGTTAACCGCGATGCCCAGATGTTGAATGTTGCTGTCAGACATAATCATTGCCCTGGATTTTGATTTTGGCGCTGATCTCTTCGACGATTGAATAAGGATCGCGCCGCCGTTCAGCCACCGCTTCTGCAAAGGCTTGTAATTCGCCCGGCGCCAGCGCTTCGTTTAGCACGCGCCGCAACAGCCGTTCGCGCAACAGTTCGAGCAAGCGATTTTCCGCGCTACTGGCGCGGCGGGGCAGCGCGGCCGCTTGTTCCCGGCGAAAGGCGGCGTAGCGTTCAATCGCCTCAGCGAACTCGGCGATGCCTTTGTTTTGCGTGGCCACGGTGCGCACGATCAACGGCGTCCAGCCATCCGCACGCGCGGACATTTCCAACAACGCGATCAACTCGCGTTCGGTGCGCTCAACGCCTTCGCGTTCGGCTTTATTGATGACGAAGAGATCGCCGATCTCCATAATGCCGGCTTTGATGGCCTGAATATCGTCGCCCATGCCGGGGACGAGCACGACGACCGAAACGTCGGCGGTCTTCACAATGTCCACTTCGTCCTGCCCAACGCCGACCGTTTCGACCAGCGTCCTATCGTAGCCAGCCGCATCCAAAACCGCAACCGCCTCAACCGTCGCGCGCGCGAGGCCGCCCAGATTGCCGCGCGTGGCCATCGAACGAATAAAAACCTTGGGATCATTGGCCAGCGCCTGCATGCGTATGCGGTCGCCCAACAGCGCGCCGCCTGAAAAGGGGCTCGATGGGTCTACGGCAATAATGCCGACCGATTTGTCCAGGCTGCGGTAATGCGCTGCCAGCCGGTCTACCAGCGAAGATTTGCCCGCGCCGGGCGCGCCCGTGATGCCGATGGTCAGGCCCTTGCCGGTGTGTGGGAACAAGCCTTTCAGCAAGTCAGTCGCATCGGGCGCGTCGTTTTCGATTTTGGAGATGGCGCGCGCCACGGCACGCACGTCGCGGTGCAAGATGCGTTCGACTAAGGGATGAGGCGGATGGGATTGGGTCATCTCAGCAAATTCGGGCGGGCAAGCTCACTTTCACGGTTCAATCGGGAATCAATGAGGTGAAAGGCAATATAACCGCACTGCCGCCGAATTTCCAACTTCGCTAAGCGGCGGCTATAATCGCGCCGCCACTGCACTTGAATCTAAAGGAGGTATCGCAATGTCAGAACCAAAAGTAGCTTATGCAACAGCGGAAGCCTTGGCGACCGCCGCTCCAATCCAACAAGACCCGGAGAAGCTCGGTGGCTCGCCGACCATCGGCAAGTATCGCGTGCATGCCGAAACGTTGATTGACTATTTTGCCGGCGGCCTAACATTGGCGGATTTCATGGAAGATTTTGAAGGCACGCCGAAAGAAGAAGTGCTTGCAGTGTTGGGTGTCGTGCGCCAAGGCATTCGGGATGGCCTATTGACCGGGCTTCAAGTGCGTCTGGAGTGCGATTATCGTGGGCTGCGCTTTCATCAACTCAAAGAGGAGAAAGCACAATGACTGCTGACTGGCTTCCGACCGTTGCCACGGCCATGGGCTCGGCCTGGCTTTCCGGTATCAACCTGTACGCCACGGTAGTCACGCTCGGCTTGTTGGAGCGCTTTCATTGGGTCAAGCTGCCCGGCGAATTGAATATGCTCGGCGAATGGTGGGTGATCGGCGTGGCGGGCGCGTTTTATCTGATTGAGTTCGTTGCCGACAAAATTCCGGCGGTGGATTCGGCGTGGGATGCGATTCACACCTTCATCCGCGTGCCGGCGGGCGCGATCCTGGCGGCGACGGCGGTGGCCGAGTTCGATCCGGCGGTGAAAATGGCCGCGCTGCTGGTCGGCGGCACGCTGGCGCTCGGCTCGCACGGGACTAAGGCCGCGACGCGTCTGGCCGCCAACACCAGCCCCGAACCGTTCTCGAACATCGGGCTGAGCCTGGTCGAAGATGTCTTCGCCATTGGTTCGACGATCCTGATGGCGTTTTATCCGGTGCTGATTCTGGTGTTGATCGCGCTCTTCGTGATTGTGGCGTTGTGGATTGTGCCGAAGATCGTGCGCGCGTTGCGGCGCTTGATCACGCGCTTCAAGAGCCTGTTTGGCGGCCCGGTTGCAGAGGCCGGCAGCCCTAGCCTGTAAGGACGCCGTCTTTGCCGCCGCCATTGCGTAACCAGCCGAGGCTGCCTGGCTTCATCAGCTATAACAAGGGCGCACAGTCGCCGGGCAGCGCGCGCCAAATTTTCTGCTTGCATTGCGCGCCCGAAATACGCCATCTTTAGCGCCGAAGACATTGACCATGTCTTTGGTGCCGCTCCCGAACCGATCTTCCTGGTTTAGATGCTTAGCCCCGTTCAATGACGCATCCCGCGTGAGCGCAGCACCGCACGAGAGCTTCCTCAAATTCACAGCACCCCGATAAATCTTCGTGATTGAATCCCGCACGACGCGCGACTTTGCCGTGCGGCGACACTTGCCAAAGGTTATTTACAGTATGAATGCATGTGGGAAACGCTGGGCCGTGGTGGCGGCGCAGTTTGTAGTGGCGTGTTTCTGGCTGTGTGGCAGCGCCCTGGCGCAAGACACCAGCAGCCCGGCTGGCCGTTGGTACGTGCTGGCGGGCAATCAGCGCATGACCTTCCGCTTCGAGCAGCAAGGCGCAACCTATCTGGGCGCGCGGCTGGACGAGCAGAGCAAACCGGTTGAGCAGTTCGATAATGTGACCTGGGACGCCGTCACACGCACGCTGGAATTCCGCCGCACCAACGGCAACACCTGGCAATGGTATCGCGGGCGCATTGTCGAAGGCACCTTGAACATGCGCTATGCCAGCAGCACCAGTTCGCCCAACAAGCCGACCGATTGGCTGGCGTACAAGTTGCACGTGACCGGCTGGAATCACGAATACCTGACGCCCGCGCTGGCGCCGCAGGTATTTGATATTCAAGTCGCGCAAACCGGCGCGCGAGCGCGCTTGCGCATTGACCGGTCAACGCTTTCGTCCAGCGCGTTTGAAGGCCGTTTGAAAGTCTATGCCGTTTACGAATCCTGTGACGAAAAGCTCGAAGAGGATTTCGCCATCGAACGCTGGAACGGCACGGCGTTGCGCTTCACGGTCAAAGGGCAAAGCTATGACGGCACGGTCAGCGGGCGCACGATCAGCGGCACACTGCAACAAGCGGGTTTGCCGGTTTATCAATGGCGCGGCGCGCGGGCCGAAGTGCTGGGTTACGGCTTTGCCGGAAAAACCGCCGAAGAACGCGAGCGCTGGCAAACCCGCATGCGCAAACAGCTTTATCACCTGGCGCTCTCAGGCAATCCGCAGCCGCTGACCAGCGAAGTGCGTGAGACGCGCAACCAGATGCCGCCGCTGCTGGGCATGCCGGACAAGAAGCGCGACGACAATGCGCAAGCCTATCCGCAAACTTATGCGCTGACAGAACTCTCGTTCCGCTGGACGCTGCCCAACCCGAATGGCGGCGCGCCGCTCGAACGCCTGGGGCACGGCTATCTGGCCAAACCGACCAACGGCGCGCGCGACGGTGGCCGCGGCAAGGCCAAGTACCCGCTGGCGCTGGTCGTCAACGGACACACAGGCAGCGCCTGGCAAGCCTTCGATCCGAGTTCGCAACTGTTCTGGTATGGCGATGCCTTCGCGCGGCAGGGTTACATCGTGTTGGCGATAGATATTTCGCATCGCCCGAAACACGACCGCATTCGTTACGGCACGGTGAAAAGCGAGGTGCTGGGCTACGACGGCGGTTACGAGCAAGGGGATGACCCCGCGCACGGCAATGTCGTGAAGCCTTCGCTCAAACCGGCTTTGCCACCCGTGGCACAGGACGCGCCGCTTTACACCGATTGGGAAGAGGACGGCGAACGCGCGTGGGATGCGATGCGCGCGCTGGATTACGCGCTGGCGCGGCCCGATGTGGATGCCGCGCGCGTCGTGGTCGCTGGCCTCTCGCTGGGCGGCGAAATTTCCAGTTATATCGCGGCGCTCGATCCGCGCGTGACGGTGGGCATCAGCGCGGGCTTTTCGCCCGACTTGAACGTGTTGAAATACAACTTCAGCCACGGCTGTTGGAACTGGTCTTACGCCGACATCCGCGAATACCTGGACGCCTCTGACCTGTTCGCGCTGGTCGCGCCGCGCCCGCTGATTATCGAGACGGGCAAGCTCGACCCGATCTATGCCTGTTCGCCTGCTTTGTTTGCCGGCGACAAACAGGTGGCGCGGCGCGCGCGCGCGGCCTATGGCGCGGACTCACGCTTGCTGCTGCATTACCTGCACAACGACGGCCATTACTTCCGCATCGGCGATTTGAATGCGCCCGAAGCCTGGTTGCGCGTGCCCGCGCGCAGCGCGCCCAGCAGCTTGGGCGATACGAGCTGGCAAACGGACAGCACGACGTATAGCCCGAATAACTGGACGCTATTCCGGCAGATCGGCGTATGGTTCGGCTTCCGGTATTTGCAGTAACTCAGCCGCGGATCAACGCAGACAAACGCAGATCAGCGTTCGTCTGGGTTGATCTGCGTTGATCTGCGTTGATCTGCGTTGATCTGCGTTGATCTGCGTTGATCTGCGTTGATCTGCGGCAACTACTTTCATTGGCACTCTCTCGCAACACGTCTCAGCCAACTGACAGTTCGCCACACATTCGCTAAGATGCAGGCATGCAAGATTCGCCAAGTATCCGCCCTGCAAGCCCCCTCTCGCTGTTCCGGTTTCACAATGATTTCATGATTGCCTGCGGCTTGACGCTGCTCTGCGCTGTCACGCGCTGGCTGGCGCGGCCCGCCTCTTGGTGGGAATGGGATGAAATCCTGTTCGGACGGGCGTTGCGCGATTTCGATGTGACCAAACACGCGCCGCATCCGCCGGGCTTCCCGGTCTTTGTCGTCATGGGCAAGCTGGCGAATTGGCTGCTGCACGATGAATTCCGTGCGCTGGTGGCGGTCAATTTCGTGTTCGCCAGTTTGCTGGGCGCGGCGCTGTTTTATCTGTACCGCGAAATTTTCGACGACCGGCGCATCGCGGCGGCGGGCGCGTTGCTGTGCTGCTTCTTTCCGAACGTCTGGGTTTACAGTTGCGCGCCGCGCAGCGACACGCCGGCGTTGGTATTGGGGCTGATCGGGTTGACGCTGGTGTTGCGCGGGCGCGAATCGCGGCGGGCCTTGATTGCCGGGTGCGCGTTGCTGGGCCTGGCGCTGGGTGTGCGCGTGACGCTGGCGGCGGTGCTGGGAACCGTGACGGCGCTGGTCTGGCTGGATTGGTTGCGGCGGCGCGCATGGCGCTTGGCGGTGTTGTGCGTAGCGTTGGTCGCGCTGGGCATTGTGAGCTGGTATGTGCCAATGGTGCTGCTGCACGACTGGCAGGCTTATCGCGCGACAGTCGCCGGGCATGGCCACTTTTTGCTGTTCGACGATTCGTTCTTGAGCAAGGGGATCAACGGCTGGTGGTCGCGGCGGACGCAACGCTTCTTTGTGGATTTGTGGGGCGACGCGTGGATTGCGTGGACGGTTTATGGGCTGTCGGCGCTGGGCCTGGTAATGCTGGCGGCGCGCAAACGCTGGGCGGCGTTGGGCTGGTTGCTGGCGGCGTTTGTGCCCTATCTGCTCTTCACCTTTCTGCTCAACAACCCGATGCAGCCGGTCTTTTACGCAATGCCGTTTCAGCCGCTGTTCGCGGGGCTGATGGCCGCCGGGCTGGTGCTGCTGTCTGACCGTTTGTTTCCCGCGCAACAGTTTCCGCGTTTGCAATACGCCGGGCTGGTGTTGGCGATTGGCTTGACGCTGGCGCTGGGCGAATGGGCTTGGTGGCCGGTCAAAATGCTGCATCGTGAACCCAGCCCGGTCTTTCGCGCCCTCACGGATTTGCGCGCGCGGCTTGATCCGCAACGTGACGAGTTGCGCAACGAAATCCTGTATGACCCGCAGGTCGCCTTCCTCATGCCCGCCTACAAAACGCACACGCAGGAAACGGTCACCTTGCCCGAACCCAACCTGCTTAATCCGGCTTATCAAACCGGGCGCACGTTTGCGTTGACACAAGGGCCGCTGCCCTTCGGCAACAGCGAGCTTTATCAATGGAACGCGGCGCGCGGACGCAAACGCGTCACGAAAATGAGCCTGGAACGGTATCTGAAACTTTACCTGACCGAGATCACGCCGTTTTGGCAAACGGCCTATCTGGGTGGCTGGTACGGCGTGGAAAACGATGGCGTGAATTTCTGGCGTTGGATGGGGCGGCGCGCCCAAGTGGCGCTGTTTAACGAAGCGGCCACAATGCAATTATCAGTGCGCGGGCACCTCGCCACCTTGCGCGACGGCACGCATCCGGCCTTGACGCTGCGCTTGGATGGACGCGAGATCGCGCGCCTCAAACCGCCACACGAAGCCTTTGAGCAAACGTTGACCGTGCCCACCGAAGCGGGCCGCTTCTGGTCGGTGCTGACGCTGGAAGTTGATCCCATCGTCACGCCGAAGGGTTTGGGATTGAGCAACGATGAACGCGAACTGGGCCTGCGTTGTTACGAAGTCAAATGGACGCCGCTGCCGCAAGCGCCACGGCAACCGCTCACGGCCAATCAATTCGTGGGCGCAGGCTGGGATGATTTGGAAGCGGATGGCGGCACATACTGGCGCTGGATGGCGGAGCGCGGCGTCATCAAGCTGCCGCCGCTGGCGAGCGACGGCCAACTCGAACTGGAACTGCGCCTGGCCGAACGGCCCGATGGCCAGCCCATTCGCCTGACGCTCACGCTGGGCGGTCAGGTGCTGGAAAGCTTCAGCCCGCCGCCAGGGAAATTTCTGAAGCGCTATCGCGTGCCGCTCAGCATGCATCGCAACGCGGCCAGCGAACTGGTTTTCAGCGCTGATCACGCGGTGGAACGGGACGGACGGCGCTTTGGCGTACAGGCCTTTCGCATCAATTGGAAACCGGATGATGGCAAGCCGGTGACGCAATAAGTGAACTGATTTGAAAGCCACTCTAAATCGAAACAAGCGAGCTTGGTACACCCAACCACACCTGAGTGCATCAGGGGCAGGTGTTCAGAGTTCAAGCTTTAGCTTGTTTGCGCGCGTAGCGCGCCCGGACAAGCTAAAGCTTGGACTCTGAATACCTGGTCGCCAAGGCCGTATTTTTTTACCTGTATGCCAAGCCTGGCTATTGCGCTTTAGGGAGCGTGCGTGCGGCAGAGGGTGTTGCCGCAGCTTCTTCCCAAATCAATTTCGTTAGCGAGAAGCTAAGTTGGCGGTCATCGCGGCTGTTGGGATCGGCTTGGCTGGGCGTGACGGTTTGGTTGGCCTGCAAGCGCAATTCCGACCATTCGCCGCTGCCCTGTTGCGCGGGCGTCACCAGATATTCGCGCCCGACAATGCGGTCGGGCGCGGCGAACTCTTCGAGCAGCGCGCCGTTGAGGAACAGTTTGAAAACCGTCGGACGCGTAAAGGCGCCTGGCACCTGACCCGCCACGCGCAAGCGCATGGGCTGGCCCGTGTTGAGCAAGCGCACGACGCCCGTGCCGTCCATCCATTGCCAGCGCCGTTCGCCCAATCCTTCCCAACCGTGAAAGCCGCTGAGGAATTCAGCGCGTGGCGGCGACTTGTCCAGCGGCTCGATTTGCCAGAGCCTGTATTGCGAGAGGTGGCCGACTTCCGTCCAATGGCCCAGCACCTGGCCTTGTGCTTGCTCGGCTTCGTAATCCATCAGCAGCGCATAAAAGCGTCCGCCGCGCGCCAGCACTTGGCGATACAGCGCCGCCCACGCGCCGGGCCTGATTTGGTCCCAGCGAAAAACCGAACGCCCGGTGTAAAAACGCAGCGCCCCGCTCATCTGCAGCGAAACCAGCAACGCTTCGCGCGGCGCTTGCGCATCGGCCCAACGGCAGGCGTCGGCATTGAGATTCTGACCGCGCGCGTAGGCAAAAAATTCATTCTGCGAATAAAAGCGCAGCATCACGCCGAACGTCACCGCGAGCAACACACTTGCCAACGCCCAGCCCGCACGTTGCCGTGGCGCTTCCCAATGCGCCAACGCGCCGTGCGACGCCAGCAACGCGCCCAGCAACAAGCCCGGCAAACCCGGCAACAGGAAGCGCGTGTCGCCCCACGCTTCGTAAATGTCATAACAGGAATAGAAGCACAGATACGCGCCAAACCAGGCCAGCAGCACGGCGCGATTGCGCCAGGCCGCCCCACGCGCCGCGCTCACGCCCAGCCAGGCCAGCAACGGCAGCGGGCTGACCGAAATCGCCAGCCAATAGGCGTAATAACTCAGCCGCTTGCCGAAGCCCGTCAACATCAGCGCGTTGTCCAGGTGGATTTGGCCGTAGCCGGTGCGCAGCGGATGCCCATAAGCGGTCAGGTTGTAAGCACAAAAAATAGCCCCCAACGGCGCGCCGCCCAAGCCGAAGCGCAACCACGCCTGCCACGTGAACGGCAGACAAAAGGCCAGCGGCGCGAGCAGCAACACATTCGTCGGACGCACCAGCACAGCCATGCCGAACGCCGCGCCCGCCAGCCACGCCCAGTGGGCCCACTGCGTTTGCCGCCGCGCGCGCAAACCCGCCCAGACTGCGGCCAGCGCCCAAAACATCGCGGCCACATCGCTCATCGGTTGCGTTGACATGTGTATGACGGTCGAATTGAACGCCAACAGCACTGCGCCCGCGCCTGCCCACACACGTGGCAAGCTCAGTTCGAGGCCGATCAGAAACATCAACGGCAGGCTCAAGGCCGCCAGCAGCGGGTTCACCAAATACGGCCCCCACTGCCAGCCCGCCAACGCCGCCGCCGCCGCCAGATGCAAGGGAAAGCCCACCGGATAAAACGGCGTTTGCACCACCGGTTCGCCGGGGCGGCGCTCGGTGAGATAGGCCAGCGGGCAGAACACATCCGCGTCGTCTGCCGTCAACCCGAAGCGTTCCAATTCCTTGACCGGACGTTTGAGCGGCCCGTGCAACAGCGTGCGCGCGATGTTGCCATAGCCCGAACTGTCAGAGCCGCCCACCGCAAACGACGAGCCTTGCGCGAGCCAGCCGAAATAACCAGTCAGCAGCGCCAGCAACAACAACCGGCCTTTCGCGCTGCGCAGTTGCGTGCCCAACGCCTGCGCCCGTTCGCGCGGGCGCAACGCCAGAAAACGCTGTTCCAATTTGCCGTTGATGCCGGTGCGCCCGGCCGCAGCGCCCAGCAGCAACAGCAAGACGCCCAATCCCGCCAGCCGCGCGCCTTGGTTAAAGCTGGGCGAACGGAAGATAAATTCGACGCGATGCGCGCCCGCCGGGACATTCAACCCGCGCAGCGCGTAATTGACACGTTCGACCGGCACGCGCCGCCCGTCAATAAAGGCGTCCCAGCCGCGATAATAGATTTCGCTCAGCACCAGAAAGCCCGGCTGCGCGTGCCTGGTTTGCAGTTCAAGCCGCTGTGGCTCATAGCGCGTGAAGTTGACCTGCGCGCCCGTTGCATCGCCGGGCGTGGGGAAATCGAGTTGCTCTTTGCCGTACAACTCCTTTTCAAACAGCGCTACCTCGCGCGGGTCATAGGGCGTGCCATCGCTGAATTTGCCGGTCTTGATCGCGCGCAGCACTTCGGCCGTGGTAGACATTTGCAAGCGGCGCACAAACCAGGCGCGCGGCAGGAAATGCTTGTTCTCAAAGACTGTCACCGAGCCGAAGGTTTGCAACGGTTGCCAGCGCTCTTCGGGAATGTTCAGCACGTCGAGCGCGAGTGAAGTATTGGTTTCGCTGTCAAAGACCGCCGTGCGTGAGATCGTGATGTCGGCTTCCGGCGCCAGATAGGTCAGTTCGATTTGCTCAATCGTCACGCGGTCGAATTTGAAGCGCGCCAGGTAGCGATGGCCTTCGTAGCCGTCTTCGGGCCAGCTTTCGATGACTTTGGCGCGCTCGTGTTTGATGACGGCTTTGACATCGGCGCGGTCATAGGCCCATTCGGCGGTGTCGCGCCCGGCTTGCATTTGCTGTTCGATGATGCGCCCGTCGGTGGTGAATAGCTTGATGCCGACGACCGGGGTGCCGGTGGCGAATTGCGGCGAACTGCCCATGGCCGAGACGAACGCCAGTTCGTTGATCGTCGCGTGTTTTTTGAAGACCGTGCGCACGCCGGGTTTGAGTTGCAAGGTGCTCGGCTCGCCGTTGAATTTGATGACTTGGCCTCGGCGGATATCGTTGGCTGCGGGCATGGCGGAAGGAGGTTTCGATCGGACTGGTCTGAGTGGAGAAAGGGTTGAGAGTGGGGAGGCGCCCTCGGGCCTGTCAAGGTTGCCGCGGGCCGGATTTTTTGCGGGTGTGCGGGTGGGGCCGGTTGGCCAAAATTCCCGA
>JANOWX010001199.1:0-7985 GCA_031418175.1 Acidobacteriota bacterium
CACAGGCCGCCGCTTTGGTAATCCCTTTGCAATTTGGCGGCCTGAGAGAATCACGGCCACGGCGTTTTCAATTTCGTAGACGGTCTACAGTTCAAGCGATACCAAAGCGGCGGCCTGTGCCGCACGCACTCCAAAGGCTTCGCCAAGCCAGAGTGCTGCGGGACACGGCCACACGGCTTTTGAATTCACGGCGCTTGGCTACCCAGGCATTCATTCAAGTTTCGATCTGCAACCTTTTGGGAGAATTACCTGATGTTCGCTCTATCTGCAATACCACTTCTGACTGCCGCCATACGCCGAACCAATCCGTTGTGGCTGACGTTCGGCGGACTGTTTCTTTCACTTTCGATACAAGCGGCCACCTTGCCGGCCGGATTCACCGAAACGCAATTTGGCGGCGCTGGCGCAAACATCAGCAGCCCAACGGCGATGGCCTTTGCGCCGGATGGACGGCTGTTTGTCTGCCAACAAACCGGCAGCTTGCGCGTGCTCAAAAACGGCGCGCTGCTGGCGGCGCCGTTCTTGACGCTCGCGGTCAATTCGTCGGGCGAACGTGGGTTGTTGGGCCTCGCCTTCGATCCGAACTTTGCGGCGAATCAGTTTCTCTATGTTTATTACACGACCGCGAGCGCGCCGCTGCACAACCGCGTCAGCCGCTTCACGGCCAACGGCGATGTCGCGTTGCCGGGCAGCGAAACCATCCTGCTTGAACTCGACAATCTGAGCGGCGCCACGAACCACAATGGCGGCGCGTTGCATTTTGGGCCGGATGGCAAGCTTTATATCGCGGTGGGCGAGAATGCGACACCGTCCAACGCGCAATCATTCAACAACCTGCTGGGCAAAATGTTGCGCCTCAACGCCGACGGTACGATCCCGCCAGACAATCCGTTTTTGGCGCAAACGACCGGGCGCAATCAGGCCATCTGGGCGTTGGGCTTGCGCAATCCGTTCACCTTCGCTTTTCAGCCTCAGAACGGGCAGCCGGGCACGGGCCGCCTGTTCATCAACGATGTCGGCCAGAGCATTTGGGAAGAAATCAACGCGGGCGCGGCGGGCGCGAATTACGGCTGGCCCACTTGCGAAGGGGCGTGCGGCGTGGCGGGCTTTACCAATCCGATCCATCAATACGCCAACGATGCCAGCACCTGCGCCATCACGGGCGGCGCGTTTTATAACCCGGCTGTGCCGATGTTTCCGGCGCAGTATGTAGGCAAATACTTCTTCGCCGATTTTTGCGCGGGCTTTATTCGCTCGCTCGATCCCGCCAACAACGGCGTGACAGGCTTTGCGACGGGCTTGTCAGCCGCCGTTGATTTGCAGGTTGGGCCGGATGGCGCGTTGTATTACCTGCAACGCGGCGGCGGCGGGCAAGTGTGGCGCATCGCTTACATTGCAAATCCGCCCGCACCCAGACAGCGCGTTTGCGATTTTGATGGCGACGGCAAAACCGATTTCAGCATCTGGCGCGGGCCAATCGGCAGTTGGCAAGCGCTCAACAGTTCGGATGGCATGCTGCAAACGACGCCTTGGGGAACGAGCGCCGCGCCTTATTTCGATGTCGCTGTGCCGGGCGATTATGACGGCGACGGCAAGACCGATCAGGCCATCTGGCGCGGGCAGGACAGCACCTGGTACATACGCAAAAGCAGCGACGGACAGGCGCTCGCGCATTTCTGGGGCGCGAGCTATGCGCCCTACTTCGACGTGCCAACGCCGGGCGATTTCGATGGCGACGGCAAAACCGATGTCGCGGTGTGGCGCCCCGCCGACGGAAATTTCTATGTATTGAAAAGCTCGGATGGCGGCGTCCTCAGCGCAGCCTTGGGCGTCAGTGGCGATACGCCTGTGGCCGCCGATTATGACGGCGATGGCAAAACAGATTTCGGCGTGTGGCGGCCCGGCAACGGCACCTGGTACATCCAACGCAGTTCAGGCGGAACCGACAGCATTCCCTGGGGCGCGGGTTATGCGCCGTATTTCGATGTGCCGGTGCCCGCCGATTATGACGGTGACGGCCAGACCGATCTGGCCGTTTGGCGCGGCCAGGACAGCGTCTGGTACATCCGCAAGAGTTCGGATGGCCAAACGGGTTTTCAATTCTGGGGCGCCAGTTATGCGCCCTATTTCGATGTGCCTGTGCCCGGCGATTACGATGGCGATGGCAAAGCCGATGTGGCGGTCTGGCGTGCGGCAACTGGCACCTGGTATGTGGTGCGCAGCACGAACGGCGCATTTATCGTGCAGCAACACGGCCAGTCAGGCGATACGCCCGTGCCCGCGACAGGCGTGCACTGAGGAAGTCTGGGGAAGTCGTGAGAAGTCTGGGGAAGTCTTGAAAAGTCGAACAGCGCAATGGTGTGAATGAGTTCAAACATCCGCAGACTTCCCCAGACTTCCCCAGACTTCTTATGACTTCTTATGACTTCCCCAGACTTTCTCACCGTGGTATATCAGCACCGTCATCCGCTGCCTGATGCGTCTGCATCGTCAGCTTTGCCCCACACCGAACCTGGCAATTTTCTTTGCACACTTGTGCAAGGGTTTAAACCAATGAAACGAATTTTTATCATCACGATTTTACTGACCTTGGCCACGGCGCTGCTGACGGCAGGGCTTTTCTATTCGACCAGATTCACAGCCCAGGCACAGGACGCCGCGCCGCAGGGCCGGATTTCGCAATGGCTGCTCGATCACAGCGCGCCCGGCAAAGAAACCGAGGCCCTGGTCATACTGCGCGAACGGGCCGACCTGACGGACGCCGCGCAACTGGACGCGAAAGCAGCGAAGGGTCTTTTCGTGCGCAACGCCCTGCTCGCCAAAGCGCAGCAATCGCAGCGCGGCTTGCTGGCCTGGCTGACGGAGCGCGGCATCGAACATCGGGCGTTTTACATCGTCAATGCCGTCTGGGTGAAAGCTACGCGCGAGGTGCTCGAAAGCATCGCCGCGCGCCCCGAGGTCGAACGCCTTGACGCCAACCCGCGCGTCAAAAATCAATTCGAGCCCACGCTCAGCGCCGCAGAACTCGAACAGGCCATCGAAGCAGTCAAGCAGGCACGCAGCGCCAGCCCCAGCGCCCCCAACGCCCCCAACGCCCCCAACGCCATTGAACCCGGCGTCAATTTCATTCGCGCGCCAGAGGTTTGGGCCCTGGGTTTCACCGGCCAGGGCATCGTGGTCGGCGGGGCTGACACGGGCGTCAACTGGCAACACAATGCGTTGAGGAACAACTATCGCGGCTGGAACGGTTTGTCCGCCAATCACAATTTCAACTGGCACGACAGCATTCACAGCAGCGCCAGCAATCCCTGCGGCGTCAATTCGGCGCAACCTTGCGACGATGACAATCACGGCACACACACCATCGGCACAGCGGTGGGCACCGATGGCGGCACGAATCAAATCGGCGTCGCGCCGGGCGCCCGCTGGATCGCCTGCCGCAATATGGACAATGGCAACGGCACGCCGGCGACTTACATTGAATGCATGGAATGGTTCCTGGCGCCTTATCCTATCGGCGGCACGCCGCAACAGGGCGATCCTAGTAAAGCACCTGACATCACGACCAATTCATGGGGCTGTCCGCCTTCGGAAGGCTGTCAACCAGCCTCGTTGCAAGCCGCCGTCGAAGCCCAACGCGCCGCCGGCATCATGATGGTCGTCGCGGCGGGCAACAGTGGCAGCGCCTGCGCGACCGTCAGCGATCCGCCTTCGTTTTACGCCGCTTCGTATACGGTCGGCGCGTTTAGCGCCAGCACCAGCGCGATTGCCAGCTTCAGCAGCCGCGGCCCCATTACCATTGATGGCAGCAACCGCTTGAAACCCGAAATCACCGCGCCCGGCGTGAGTGTGCGTTCGGCGCTCGCCACGGGCGGCTATGCCAGTTTGAGCGGGACTTCGATGGCGACGCCCCACGTAGCGGGCGCGCTGGCGCTGCTCTGGTCGGCGCGTCCGAATTACCGGCATCAAATCGCGCAAACGATTGAGCTGGTCAATCAGGCGGCGGTGGACGTGAGCCTCAGCGCGTGCGGCAGCAGCGGCGTGCCCAACAACGTGTGGGGTTGGGGGCGGTTAGACATCAAGGCGGCGGTGGATGCGGCGACTGGCGGTTGCACCTATCAAATCGCTCCGGCCAGCGCGACGTCCCCGGCCAGCGGCGGGCCGGGGACGACTGCGATCACGATCACGGCTGGCGCGGGTTGCGCGTGGACATCCGCCAGTAACGCCAATTGGTTGACGATTACTTCAGCGACCGGCGGCACGGGCAATGGTTCGCTCACCTATTCAGTAGCCGCCAATAGCGGCCCCGCGCGCACCGGCACGTTGACCGTGGCGGGACAAACCTTCACCGTCAATCAGGCCGCAGCGGTTGGCCCAGTCGTCGCGAAGAAGGCCGATTTCGATGGCGATGGCAGAGCCGATCTTTCGGTCTGGCGCGGGGCGGCCAGCAATTGGCTGGTGCTGAATTCTTCGAACAACCAGATGCAAACGTCGCTGTGGGGCGCCAGCTACGATCCCTATAACGATGTAGCTGTGCCGGGCGATTATGATGGCGACGGCAAGATTGACAGCGCGGTATTCCGCCGCCAAACCGGCACTTGGTACATCATCAACAGTTCGACCGGAGCCTTCCGCGCCCAAGCCTGGGGCGTTTTTACCGACACGCCGGTGCCGGGCGATTACGACGGCGATGGCAAATGCGACATCGCGGTCTGGCGCGGCGCCGAGAGTAAATGGATGATCCTGCGCAGTTCCGACAATACCGGGCAGATCGCTATCTGGGGCGCTTCCTATGCACCTTACAACGATGTGCCGGTGCCCGCCGATTATGATGGCGATGGCAAATGCGATGTGGCGGTCTGGCGGCCCCTGGATGGCGGGTGGTACGTCATACGCAGTTCGAATGGCTCGATCTTCGCGCAAGCGCACGGCCAGGCGGGCGATCTGCCGGTGCCGGGCGATTACGACGGCGATGGCAAATGCGATCTGGCGTATTGGCGCGGCGCACAGTTTGCCTGGAGCATCTTGCGCAGTTCGGATAATACGACGCAAACCGCGAGTTGGGGGACGAGCCTGGCCCCTTACAACGACATCCCCGTGCCGGCCGATTATGACGGCGATGGCAAATTCGACATCGGCGTGTGGCGGCAAAGCGATGGCAACTGGTACGTCATTCGCAGTTCGAATGGCTCCTTTCTGATTCAAACGCACGGCCAGTCAGGCGACACGCCCTGCCCCGCAACCGGGGTACGCTAAATCAGAACAGGCGACATTGGGACACTGTGTCAGTAGCCCGACCGTGAGGGAGGGCTGGCTGGCGGCCAGCCCCAAGCAGTCTGCATTGATGGCGCGCCCTCCCTCACGGTCGGGCTACTGACACGCCGTCCCGCGACTGTACCAATCTTGTGTGGTCGGACACGCTGCCGCGCGGCCTCCGTGGCTAATTTATAGCGCCTGTGAATTGATACTTGCATAGCCGTTTGGATGCGCCAGATGCCAATCCCAAGCCGACCGCAGCACCAGATCAAGCTCAATGAATTCCGGCTGCCACCCCAGCACCAGCTTCGCTTTCGCCGCATTGGCCACCAAACGTGAAGGATCGCCGGGGCGGCGCGGTTCCAGTTTCACTTCGATAGGTTTGCCGGTGACGCGGCGCGCAGCTTCGATCACTTCCAAGACCGAATAGCCGTGTTCACTGCCGAGGTTGAAGAAATCAGACGCCCCGCCCGCCCGCAAGTGTTCGAGCGCTAGCATATGCGCCGCACCCAGATCGCTGACGTGCACATAATCGCGGATGGCTGTGCCGTCGGGCGTCGGGTAAGCGCCACCAAACACCGAGACAAAAGGCAGTTTGCCCAGCGCGGCATTCAATACGTTCGGAATCAAGTGCGTTTCGGGCGTGTGGTCTTCGCCGCGTTGGGGAATCGCGCCGCAGGCGTTGAAATAGCGTAGGGCGACGAAGCGCAGGCTATACGCCTGATCGTAGGCGGTCAAGACTTTTTCCAGCATCAGCTTTGACCAGCCATAAGGGTTGGCCGGATGTTGCGGATGCGTTTCGTCAATCGGCACGCGCTCGGGCTCGCCGTAAGTCGCACAGGTCGAAGAGAAGACGAAACGCTTGACGCCAGCGGCCAGCAACGCGCCCAGCAACGCGATGCCCTGGGCGACGTTGTTTTCATAATAGAACTGCGGATCGCTCACCGATTCGCCGACATAAGCGGCGGCGGCGAAATGGATGCAGGCTTCGACCTCGTGCCCGGCGCAGATACGCCTGACCAATTCGCGGTCGCCGACTTGTCCTGCATAAAACGGCACGCGCGCGTCCACGGCGGCGCGATGGCCGCGCAAGAGATTGTCGAGCACGACGACCGCTTCGCCACGCGCGCGCAACAGTTCGACCATCACGCTGCCGATATAACCTGCGCCGCCGGTCACCAGAATTGCCATGCGTTTTGCTTACTCCTTTTTCAAACGTAAATAACCGAATTGCGCCGCGCCGGGTGATGAACCACGCAGGCCAAGCGTTGCGCGGCCCGTGTTTCTTGTGTATTGAGCGGCGAGGGCTTCGACAGCGTTTTCAGCTTCGGGCCGTCCCAGAATCGCCACGGTGCCACCGCTGCCGCCGCCCGTGATCTTCGCGCCGAAGAGGCCTTGCGCCGGGCCCGCCGCACGCACCAGCCGCACCAATTCATCGGTGCCATCCGAACCCAAACCGCAGGCCGAATAGCTGGCGTGTGAGGCATACATCAACTCGCCTAAGAGGTCGCCCAAAAGTCGTGCGTTGCTCTCGTCCTGCCCATGCCGCAGCAATTCGGCGAAGAGATTGACGCGTTCGTTTTCATAAATCGGATGGCGCGTCGCGGCGGCAACTGGATAGCTGTGTTCAGGCTCAACCATCGTAACGAGATCAGTGATGCCTTGGTATTGCGCCAAAAAATCTGCGCCAGTCAGGCGTTGCGGCAGGTAAGGCGCGAACTGTTGCTCGAATTCAGCGGCGCTCAGATTCGCCAGATAGCCGTGCCAGCGCGGGTCGTTGATGCGCACTTTGCCGGGCGGGCCCGCCGCTTCGCAGGTCAGCCCCGCCAACTCAGCAAGTATTCGATAGCCCATAAAGGCCGCCGTGCGCACGGCGCCATAATCGCTGCCACCGACGGCGTGCCGAATACCGGAATCTATGCCCCACACGGACAAGCCGGCAGGTAATTGCACCGGCTGCTGCAACGTACCCGGCTGGCAAAGCAGCGCCAGCAATTGAGCGGGCGCGCCGCACATTGCGGTCATCTGATCCATCACGCCACAGGGCGCTCCGGCGACGCGGTTCTCAACCGTCTGACACAAAAAGGCGCCTTCGCCCGGCTCCAATGCAATGTCATAAGCGGCACTGACCGCCTGCATCACGGCCACTTCGAGCGCGGCGGAAGAACTGACGCCTTTGCCTTCGGGCAGCCGCGAGCGAATCAGCAGGTTTGCGCCTTCGGCAAATTCGACGCCGCGTTCGCGCAGCAACACCAGAAAGGCGCCCGCCACATACGCCGCCCATTGCTGCTCGGGTTTTCGTTTGAAGCGTTCACAGGCGTCGGCATAAGCCAGCGGCGCGGCAACCGTGCCAAATTCATCCAGGCCCATTTCAAAGCTGCGGGCAGGCGCGCCGGATTCCAGGGCCAGGCTGACGATGCGCACGCGGCGGTCGGTGCGGCGTTGCAAGGCGACGTGCGTGGCGACCGAGATTGGCAACTGCAAAACCAGCGCACCGGAGTAATCGGCAATCCCGCCCATCACATCCAAGCGCCCCGGCGCACGCGTGATAAACAACTCACGGTCAGCCGCAAAGAAGCTTTGCCAGGCGGCTGGCAATTGGTTGAGCCAAGCCACAAACGCGGCGCTATCAGGGAATCCATCGGTTGAGCCATGGGTGAGCGTAAACATCAGTCCTATGCCTTCTTTCAGCTTGCCAGCTTGCCAGCTTGCCAGCTTGCCAGCTTGCC
>JANOWX010001200.1:0-12937 GCA_031418175.1 Acidobacteriota bacterium
GCAAGCGGCGCGTCAATCTTGCGCCATTGGTTGAACCGCCAAAACCTGCTTGCTCACGCGCGCGGTACCGCCCGTTGCGCGAGACTGAGGTGAAAGCCAGAGCTAGCGCGCAGGCTTATAAACCGTCCCGCCTTTCATTACGAACTTCACGCGCTCCATTTCCGTCACGTCTTTCAACGGATCGCCATCCACGGCGATGATGTCGGCGAAGGCCCCGGCGGCGATGACGCCGACCTTGTCGTTCCAGCCCAACAAGTCCGCCGCGTTGATGGTGGCCGCTTGCAGCGCCTGCAAGGGCGTCAAGCCCCACTTGACCATGTGCGCGAATTGCTTGCCGTTCCAGCCGTGCGGATAAACGCCCGCGTCAGTGCCATAAGCGATTTTGACGCCCGCCAGCGCGGCTTTCTGGAAGTTCTCGCGTTGCAGGCGGCCCACCATTCTTTCCTTTTCGATGATCTTGTCGGGGTAGCCCAGCTTGCCGAATTCGGCCAGGATGTAATCGTCGTTGTAGATGTCGGCGACCAGATAGGTGCCGCGTTCCTTCATCAGCCGAATGCCTTCTTCGTCAATGAAGCTGCCGTGTTCGATGGAGGCGACGCCGGCGCGGATGGCGCGTTTGATGCCTTCGGTGCCGTGGGCGTGTGCGGCGACTTTGCGGCCCCACATCTTGGCTTCTTCAACCACGGCGTTCATTTCTTCCTGCGAGAACTGCGGCGCGCCGACGGACTCCTCTTCTGACAGCACACCGGCGGTGGCGATCATTTTGATGACATCCGCGCCGTACTTGATCTCGAAACGGATCAGCTTGCGAATCTCGTCCACGCCATCGGCGAGGCCGGAGAAGCTGCCGAATTTCAAGTAAGGCGAAAAGCCGCTGGTGTCACCGTGGCCGCCGGTCGCGCCGACGGTGAGCGTGGCGACTTGCATGCGCGGCCCGGGCACCTCGCCGCGATTGATGGCGTTGCGCAGGGCCACATCTATGAATTCGCCCGCGCCCACATCGCGGATGGTGGTGAAACCGGCTTCGAGCGTGCGTCTGGCGTAAAGGTGCGCGGTGACGGCCACGTCAATCGGGCTTTTGCGGAAGATGTCGTCGTAGTAATTGCCCGGCTGCGAAGTCACGTGCGTGTGGCAATCAAGCAGGCCGGGCAACACGAATTTGTCTTTCAGGTCAATGACTTCGTAACCGGCAGGCACTGTGACGTTGGGGCCGGCGGCGGTGATCTTGTCGTTTTCGATCAGGATGAAGGCGTTGTTGACGACCGCGCCGGTCTTGGGGTCGAAGAGGCGGCCGGCCTTGATGGCGATGCGTTTGGGCGGAGCCTTTTGTTCGGTGGTTTGGGCGTGCGTGGCGCTCAGCGAAAACGCAAAACAGCACGCGCAAGCGAGCGAGAGAGCAAGCTTTTTCATGGTGGAGTCCTTGGGTGGCGCGGCAACGCGCCGGTTTTAGCAGATGAAGTAGATTTCGTTGTTTTTGATTTCGTCCAGGCATTTTTCCAGCGTGAGGCCTTGATCCATCTCGACCCACTCGCCAGTGTGGCGCATCCAAGCCAGGTTGAATTTGCGTTCGCCGACGTATTCCAGCCGCGCCTGCTTCGCCTCAAAGAACGGCACCATGGCGTTCGGCCCCGGCACGATGTATTTGGCGCAGAAGTAGAAATAGCTGCGAAACCATTTGGCGTATATGTCGCCGATGTAATTGAACCGGGGGTTCTTGGGCGCGGGGCGCAGGCAGCGCGGCTTGAGCACGGTCTCGACAAACAAATCGCCACGAGCCTGCACTTCGGTTTTGAACTCAGGCGGCACTTTGGCCGGTTTTGGTTTGCGCGGACTGTAGACCCACATGTATTCACTTTTCCGTGGCATTTGTGCTCCTTTCGCAGTAATCGCGGATGAGCCGGTGGAACAAACTGCCATCTGTCCCACCGGCCCACCGCTCATTTCAGTCCCGCCAGCAAGCCTTTGACGTAGCCGACCGATTCGGCCAAACCGGGCAGGGGATCTTTGCCGTCTTTCTCGTATTCAAAGCCGACCAGCCCTTGATAATTGATCTTGAGCAGCGCAGTCAGAATGGATTTGGTGTTCAGAATTCCGCGTCCGCTTTCTATCGGCTTATTTGAATCACCCAACTCCGAGATGTCTTTCATGTGCACATCGTACAATCGGTCTTTGCATTTAATGATCGCCTCGGCTGGGTCTACGCCGGCACGCGCTGTATGTCCAACATCAATACATAAGCCAATGCGTTGATCATACTTGGCAACTAAGTCCATCGCATCATAAGGAGAAGGAAAAAGCCCTTCGTCCTCGGGGCCATGGTTATGAATAGCCAGCTTTATGTCGTGTTCCTTGACCAATTGATCGAGCAGTGGAATCGCATCACGACGCGGTGCGCAAACGATAGTCGGCACTCCCAGGTCTTTGGCAAACTCGAAGCTTTTGCGAATGTCTCGGTTACTGTCACGCATGCTGATGTTGCCGACGCTTAGCGGAATCAATCCCGCTTTGATGAACATCTGAAGCCGTTGTTTGCGCTCTTCTGATTTGTAGCTCGGATCAATATGGTTCTTAACGTTCTTGATCGAAATGTACTTCAAGCCGGAACGTTGAATGCCCTTGATCGTTTCTTCAATGGGCCATTCGCGGAAGGTGTAGGTGGCAACGCCGATCTTCAAACCGCGCCAGGGATTTGGCTCAGCCGTTTGCGCGAGCAAGGTTTCTAGCGAAGCAAACGGCAATGCTGCCGCAACCAGCGCGGATGTTTTGAGTAAGTTACGACGAGAAAGAGATTGCATCTTGTTAGGCCCCTCCAGGCATTTCAAAAATTGTTGTTGAATCAGCGAAAAAACTCTATTTCCTATGTGTTGGTGTTGGGTTAGTTGGCATGTGCTTTCATCCACGCCAAGAAGTCGAGTGCGAGGTGAAATCCAGCGACGCCACGCTTAGTTGTTTTAGTTGTTTTGGATTGAGTCGCTTCAAACGATTTTGCCAAGTCGCGTTGAGCGTCCCCAGCCGATGTTTTAAGAGTTCTGTAACCACGTCGAGTAAGGCTTCCGTCTGACCCTTCTCACGTCATTGATCGAACCAGTCATCCAGATAAGTGCGTTTGAATTCCGCCGCTTTGCGTTTTGAAACGCGAGCTTCTTTCAGAGCTTGTTGCATATCTTTCTCCTCAACTTTTCCAGTTTTGGTCAGATAGACCATTGTCGCCATCAACTGTTGCCATTTGGTTTTGTCTTCGGCCAGCAGTTCCGCCAGACGCACGAGCCATTCGATGGAATCGTCATCAAATACACTGCGCAGCGTCATCAATGCGGCGCGCAACGAGTTGTCGCCCTGAATCGTCGTTGCGCTGTGCACAGACAAATCGCACAGGAAGTATTCAAACTCCGGCACGTAACCTTTGACGCGTTGCAAAACAGATGGCTCGAACAATGCGCTGAACTGGCGCGCGACGTGCCAACGTTGCCGTCCGTGATAAAAGACCAACGGGAAGATGACCGGCAACCGCGCGCCGCGTCGTTGCGGCGTTTGCATCCAGATTTTGAGCATGTAACGCAGCAGTTATAACGCTACCCAGGGAGCCGGCCGGCTTTTGTGCTCGATCAGGACATAAACGAACAGTGCCGCGCCTTCTTTCAAGTTCACACGACATAGCAGGTCGGAAAAATGCTCGCGCAGTTCTTCGTCCACGAAGGTGTCGTTGCGAACTTCTACCGGTTGCCGCCAATCCAACGCTTCCGCCAAAGTGGGCGGCAAGTAATTCCGCAAAAAATCCGTGAGCAGCGCCGGTTGCGCGAAGGTCTCGCGGAAGAATTTGTCGTGCAGGTTTTCACGGCGCGGCTTTGCCATAAGCTGGTTTCACTTTACGCCATGAGCAATTGGCGATGACGGCTGAACGCCTTGCCCAAATCGCTTACGATTTGATCGTGCACGCTTTGCATTTGCGCATACAACTTTACGCGCTCCGCCTCCGGCTTCGCCCGCGTCACCTCATCCAACGCCACGTATCGTCCGCACAACTCGGCAATGCCGGCTGGCTGCCCTTGCTGTTTGCGATACGCCCAGACGGCTTGAATAGCCGCGCCCAGCGCCGCGCCTTCTTCGCTTTTCGTGCAAACGACTTCGGCGTTGAAGACATCGGCCAGAATCTGCCGCCAGACGGCGCTTTTGGCCCCGCCGCCCGTCGCCCGAATCTCGCGGGGCTGAATGCCCAGTTCGCGCAACCGGTTCAAGCCGTAATTCAAGCCGAGCGTCGTGCCTTCCAGCGCCGCGCGCGCAAAGTGGCTGACGGTGTAGGTCTGTTCGCGCAAACCGAAATATACGCCTGTGCCGTCAGGCACGTTGGGCGTGCGCTCGCCCTCGAAGAAGGGAATCAACAACAACCCGTCATTGCCAGCCGGGATTGCCGCCGCCGCTTCGGCCAACTGTGCATGCGAGAGGTTAAAGCGTTCGCGCACCATCTCGGTCGCCAACGTGACATTCATCGTGCACACCAGCGGCAGCCACTTGCCGGTCGAATCGCAAAACGCGGCAATCTCGCCTAGGGGGTCAATCACCGGCTGATCGCTGCAAGCGTAAATCGTGCCCGAAGTGCCAAGACTGACCGTGACGACGCCCGCGCGCACATTGCCCGTGCCGATGGCGCCCATCATATTGTCGCCGCCGCCGCTGCTGACGATGACGCTGTCGGATAGACCGAACTCGTGCGCCAATGCGGCGCGCAACGTCCCGGCGCAATCATCCGCATTGATGAGTTCGGGCAGCATTGTGCGAATAGCCGGATCAAGCGCGTCAATCGCAGCCTGCGACCATGCGCGTTGGCGCACGTCCAACAGAGCCGTGCCTGACGCGTCGCCGCATTCCATCGTCTTGCGGCCCGTCAGCCAGAAATTCAAATAGTCGTGCGGCAACAGCACGCTCGCCAGCCGCGCGTAATTCTCCGGTTCATGGTTTTTGAGCCAAAGGATTTTTGACGCCGTGAATCCAGCGGGTACGCCGTTGCCCACAGCGGCAATCGTGGCGTCGAGTCCGCCGAGCTTGGCGATGATCTCTTCGCACTCGGCGCTCGTTGCCGTGTCGCACCATAGCTTCGCCGGACGAATCACCTGATCGTTCGCATCCAGCGGCACGCAGCCGTGCTGCTGGCCCGCTACGCCAATGCCTTTGACTTGCGCGCGTTCAATGCCGGACTTGTCCAGCACGGCCTTGATCGTCGCGCGCGCCGCGTCAATCCATTCGTGCGGATGTTGTTCTTTGTGACCGGCGGGCAAGCCTTCGATCAATTCGTAGCTCTGGCTGGCGTGGGCGTTGACTGCGCCTGTCGAGGCGTCGAACAGAATCGCCTTGGTGCTTTGCGTACCACTGTCTATGCCGATGAAATACTCGCTCATCTTCGCTGGCTCTCAGTTTTGTAATGCTGGATGTTCGCCTGATTGGGCGCGCCCATTAAACGCAATCGTTGTGTCAGAGGCAAGGGACGCGGGCAATTTCTTTGGCCGATCTGCAAAAGTGCTGTGGTGCGGCTATCAGGCCAAATGCTATATGTAACGCGAAAGCCCCGGCCACACAGCGGCTCGCGCGAGCCAGCCTTCACGGTTTTGGAATTTCTTTAGTTGGCTAGCTGAGTGTTGGTCGAACCGGATTGCCGCCGGGCTTGGAAAGATAGAACTCGATAAAAAAGCCGTACCGCAGGTTGTCCAACCTGCGGTACGGCTTTTTTTCGCGGGGCGGGCGCTTGCGCGTCCAGCAGCACGCGGGCGTTACGCTTTGACGAATGGGTTGCGCAACGTTTCCAGCCCGTCAATGACGACTTCAAACACATCGCCGTCTTTCAACAACACCGGTGGATTGCGAAAGATGCCGACGCCTTCGGGCGTGCCGGTTGCAATCACATCGCCCGGTTCCAGCGTGATCGCCTGCGTGATGTAGTGAATCAAATACGCCACCGGGAAAATCATCTTGCCGGTGTTGGATGATTGCATGACTTCGCCGTTCAGGATGCCTTCGATCTTCAGCGCCTGCGGATCGGCGATCTCGTCGCGCGTCGTAATGAACGGGCCGATGGGGCAGAAGCCGTCGAGGCCCTTGCCGCGCACCCATTGGCCGTCGGCGAATTGCAGATCGCGCGCGCTCACGTCGTCCAGGCAGGCGTAGCCGAAGACGTAATCAAGCGCCTCTGCCTGTTTGACCTTTTGCGCGCGGCGGCCGATGACGACGGCCAGTTCGGCTTCGTAATCAATCTTCTCGCTGATCGCGTGCAGCGTGACGGGCGCGTTGTGCGCGGTGATCGAGTTGTTGAACTTGGTGAAGATCAGTGGCGCGGATGGCGGTTCGCTGCCGCCCTCGACCGCGTGGTCGTGGTAGTTGCGGCCAATCGCAATGACTTTGCCAGCGTTGACGGCGGGCAGGTATTCGACTGCATCAAGCGCGTAGGCTGTTTTGGGCGTGATGCTCTTGGCCGCTTGCTGGGCCGCTGAACCTTTGTTGATGAAGTCGAGCATGGTGGCGGCGACTGCGGTGATGTCCACGATGACGCAGCCGTCGAGTTTGCCCAGGCGGGTTTCGTCGGAAGTTTTGGTTTTGAATTGTGCGAGTTTCATTGGTTCTTTCCTCGTTTATGATTCGGCGCTCTCGAATTTGCGCCGTTGGAATTCGTCAAAGGTCACCGCCAGCACGATGACTGCGCCGATGATGATCTTCTGTATAAAGGGCGAAATTTGCAGCAGGTTTCCGCCGTTGGCCAGCACGCCCATAATCAACGAGCCGATGATCGTGCCGACCGCCGTGCCCTGCCCGCCGTTCAAGCTGCCGCCGCCGATGACGACGGCAGCGATGACATTGAGTTCGTAGCCTTCGCCGCCATTCGGTTGTCCGGTGACCAGCCGCGAAGTCTCGATGGCCCCGGCGAACCCGGAAAGTCCGCCGAGAATGACGTAATACAAAATTTGATAACGCGATACCTGAATCCCGGCGTAACGCGCCGCTTCGATGTTGCTGCCCATCGCGTAACAATAACGGCCAAGCTGTGTGCTGCTCAGCGCGAAATGCACGAGCACCGCGACGACGATCACGATCAGCAAGGGCAGCGGGACTACGCCAAATAAGTTACGTTCGGCCAGGAGTCCAAAACTGGCTGGCAAGCCAACGACCGCGTTGCCGTCGCAAAGATACAACGCCAGACCACGATAAATGCCCATCGCACCCAGCGTCACGATGAACGCTGGAATCTTCAGGCCCGCGACCGCGCTGCCGTTCAGCGTGCCGCAGACAGCGCCCACGATGACACAGATCAAAATCCCGGCCACTGGCGGCGCGCCATGCGTCATCGCCAGCGCGCCGACTACGCCGGACAGGCCGATGATGGAGCCCACGGACAAGTCAATCGCGCCCGACACCATCACCATCGTCATGCCCATCGCCATAATCGTAATGACGGCGGTCTGACGCGCGATGGCGGCGAGGTTGGCGGATGAATAGAAGACCGGATTTTTGTCGAGCAGCCAATACTCGCCCGCCGGAATCAGCGCACAGAGCGCGAGCAAGCTGATGAAGGGTAAAAAGCGTTTGAGCCAATCGGACATGGTCGTTGGTAGTTAAGGTTTCTCTTTTTCAAGTTTGCGGGCGCGGCCAACCAGCGCTGCGCCCAGCACAAGCAGCAGAAACGCGAGGTTTGTCAGTCCCAGATTCGCCGTCCGGGGCAGACTGAGCACTGCAATGACGACGGCAAGTAGCAGCAGGATAATTCCGAAAATACGATGTGTTTTGACAGACATTCTGAACACTCCTTGTTTGCAGGTTATTCCACGGCCGCGTAACGCAGCACTTCTTCTTGTGTAGTTTGGTTAGCATTGAGTTCGGCCACCAGCTTGCCGCGCCGCATCACCAGAATGCGGTCGGCCATGCCCAGCAACTCCGGCAGATCAGATGAGACCATCACGATGCACGCGCCTGCTTCGGCCAGTTCGTTGATCTCACGGTAAATCTCAGCACGCGCCGCCACATCTACGCCGCGCGTCGGTTCGTCCAGCAAGAAGACTTGCGCGCCAGCGAAAAGCCAGCGCGCCAGTAACGACTTTTGTTGATTGCCACCGCTCAGCCGTCCCACCAGCTTGCCGGGCGTGGGCGGTTTGATGTTGAGTTTTTGAATGTATTGGCGCGCGGCTTCAGTTTCGAGTTTGCGTTGCAGCCGTCCGCCTTTGACCAGCGCGCGCACGTTGGCCAGTGTGATGTTGGCCGCCAGCGGCAAGTTCAAACACAGCCCGGTGCGTTTGCGGTCTTCGGTCAACAGGCTCATGCCGCGTTTGATGGCAGCGTTTGGTTGCGTTGGGACAAAGGCGGTGCCGTTGACTTCGACCACGCCGCTTGTTGCCGGATGCGCGCCGAAGATTGCTTCCAGCATTTCAGTCCGGCCAGCACCCGCGAGGCCCGCGATGCCGACGACCTCGCCCGCGCGTGCCTCGAAACTCGCGTTTTCAAACTTGGGCGGATGCGAAAGCTGTTGCACGCGTAACTTAACCTCGCCGATTTGGGCGTGGCGCGGCGGAAAAATCTCTTTCAACTCACGCCCAGCCATTTGGCGGATCATCTCGTCGGTCGTGATTGCGCCCCAGGCGCCGTGATAAACCACACGGCCATCGCGCAGGACCGTCAGCCGGTCAGCGATTTCATTCAACTCTTCCAGCCGATGCGAAATGTAGATGACGGCCAGCCCGCGTTGTTTCAGCGCCCGGATCAGGCGGAACAACTCTTCGACTTCGTGATTGGTCAGCGATGATGTCGGCTCATCCATCACGATGACGCGTTTGGCTTCGCCCCTTTCTGTCAAGGTCGCGCGTGTGATTTCGACCAATTGCCGCGCGGCTGCGCTCAGCCGGCCCACGCGCGCTTGCGGCTCGAGCTTAAATCCGTATTCATCCAGCAACTGCCGCGCGCGCTCATTCAATGCCCGTTGATTGATGAGGCCCAGCGCGCCCAGCTTCAATGGCTCGCGGCCCAGGAAGATGTTTTCGGCAACGGTCAGGTGTGGGGCGAGCGAGAGTTCCTGATAGATCATCGCAATCCCGGCGGCCAGCGCGTCGGCGGGTCGCGCGAAGTGCGCGGGCTGGCCGTCCAGCAAAATCGCGCCACCGTCGGGTTGATGCACGCCGGCCAGGATTTTCATCAAGGTGGATTTGCCCGCGCCGTTCTCGCCGACCAGCGCCAACACTTCACCCGCGCGCGCGGTCAGGTTGACGTCGGCGAGCACTTGGTTGCCGGAAAAAGCTTTGCCGATTCCGCGCATTTCCAGCACGGGCACCGTTGCGGTATTTGTCATCAATTTGGATAGGAAAGACGATGAAGTTTGAATCAACTGCGGCGGTTTTCTATCACACGGCCTTGGGTATGTCCATCAACCTGCCAGGCGAAGTCATAAGCTACAGGGAATCGTGGCATAAGCAAAAAGCCCTCAGCCCGTTGGGTTGAACCAGCGGGTTGAGGGCTTTTTCCAAAATCGAATTGCAGTGAAAAGCGCGGCTATTGGCGGTAGTTGCGTTGGGCCTAGCGCGCTGCTTCGAGCGCCGGCAAATTCACGGGCCGTTCAAAACGCACGCGCAGCACAGTGCCGGGCGCCAGTTTGATGTCATTGCCCTTGCTCATCAAGACGCCGCCGAGCGCGCCCGCGCCCGCGCCGCCCAGCACGCCGCCGAGGCCGCCGATAGCGCCGCCAATCGCGCCGCCGATGCCGCCCATTGTGCCGGCGTTCTTACCGGTGCGGCTGCCGCTGCGGCCCGCGCCGACTTTGCCTTCTTCATCTTTTGATTTGTACTTTTCGTCGTTGGCGTAATCGTCAATCGCGAGGACGATGATCGAAACCTTTTCGACGCCGTAAGACATGCGCATCTGTTCAAAGGTGATGGTGATCGTGGCCGGGCGTTGCGGGCGTTTGGCGGCTTGCACTTGCGTGACGCGCCCGATGAACTCAGTGCCGCGCGGGATAGCGACGCGGCCATCGCTATCCCGCACGCTTTCATAAAGCACGCCGATGACTTCATCGCCGACTTCGCTGATCTTGGAACTGAGTTGCGATTGCAGCGAAATGCGCGCTGTTGTGCCTTCGCTAATGGTGATGTTGTGCGCCACATTGGTGCCGGTGTTATTGGTTTCAGGCGTGGTTTGCGCGCGGGCAGTTCCGTTCAAGCTGAGCAGCAAGCCTGCCAACAGCGCGCATAAGAATTGACGATTCATTCAAGGCCTCCTAACGCTAATACAATGGTTCGTTCTTCCCACAGGAAAAAGGTTGCGCGAAGTATATCACGCCGCATTGAACGAAGTCGCTGTGGTGTTTTGCGCACCATGCATAAGCTTTTGCGTTAAGTTTCGCCAAGGGGCCGCTTATTTGCGCCGCCGAATGTCGCTGCGCATTACATCCGCGACGTCTGTGTCGCGCGTGCGTTCACGGTCGCGGTGGGCTTCTTCCAACTCGCTCGCCCCGGTCGCGCGCCGCAACATACGCAACGCCCCATCGCGCGCTTTCTTGATTTCGCGCCGCCCGTCCTCGAATTGAATCTCGATGGCTTGCCCGCCTTCGAGCACGCGCAACACTTCGCCATAGGCCATGCCATTGCCAAAGGCGTAGGAGATTTCGTCGCCCACGCTGAAAAAGACTGTTCTAGGTTTATTCGATGCAACCATACTTTGCTCCTGCTGAAACGTGCCGCAGGTTGTCCAACCTGCGGATGACTCGGATTGAAAACGTATAGGGAACACGGACAGGTCTGGCGATCAAGTCTACGCAGGTTGGACAACCTACGCGGTACCGCGTCATTGCCAGCGGAAAATACGCAGCGCGATTGTAAAGCTCGCCAGCGTCCACGCGACCAGAATGCCGATTTCCAACGTCGTTGATGAAAGCGCGGCCCCTTCGTTCATGATCGCGCGCAAGGCGTCATTCACCGCCGTCAACGGCAACGCCTTGATATACGGCTGGGCAAAATCCGGAAAGCGCGCGGCGGAAAAGAACGTGCCCGACAACACCCACATCGGCAGGATCACCAGATTCATCAGCCCGCCCGCGGCCTCAAGCGTTTTAGTACGCGCGGCAATCAGCAGACCGATGCCCGCAAAGGTGAGCGAGCCGAGCACCGAGATGAAAACGAAGCTGAGCCACGAGCCATGCATACGCACGCCGAACACCAGGTAAGCAAAGCTCAGCAAGACTACAATCTCAGGGATCAGGAACAGCAGCCGCGCCAGCATAAACGAAAGCAGATATTGCCAACGGCGCATCGGCGTGGCGGACAATTGTTTTAACAGCTTCTGAGTGCGCGCCAATACGATGGCAAAGCCCAAGCCCCAGAGGCCGCTGCCTAGCAAATTCATCCCGATCAAACCGGGCATCAGGAAATCAATGTAACGCGCGCCCGGTTCGGTAAACGTCGCTTCCTTGACGCTGGCGACATCGGCGCGCCCAGCCGCGCGTTGCAAGACATCGTTGACCAGCAAGCGCGTGCTGCGGCTTTCGGGGCGCGTTGGATCGAATTGATATTCAAACGCTTCGGCTGAACTGGCGCGCACGATCAGCGCGACTTTGCCGCTGCGCAAGGCTTGGGCCGCGGCAGTTGGTGTCAACAATACGCCATCCAGCTCAGGCGCTTGCGTGAGTGTCGCGGCAAGTGTGCTGGCATTGGGCGTAGCGCTTTCCACCGCCACACGTGTCTTGGTCGGAGCCGTGTTGCGAAAGGCGACGCCCAGCGCGCAAGCCATCAGGATGGGGAAGATGAAAGTCCAAAAGAGCGCTTCGGGCGTGCGCACGATTTCGCGCAGCCGCAGCAGTGTCAATTCATAGAGTGATTGCCAGGCCGTCGTGGGTTGGTCGTTTTCGGTCAGGTTCTCTGTGCTGCTCATTCGTAAATCGTGCTCCGCGCGAAAAGCCCCGTGCCGCAGCCTTACTCATCGCGCAATTGCCGTCCGGTCAGATTGACGAAGACGTCTTCGAGTGTGGCCTGATGCGTTTTGAGTTGATCGAGTTTGACTTGCTGCCGGCTCAACTCAGCCAACAAGGCAGGCAAGGCCGCGCCAATATCTGAAACGCTCAAGGCGAAGCCGTGCGGTTGCGCGCGCGTGCCGCTGACGCCCGGCAATTGCGCGAGTGGCGCTGCGTCGAAGCGCTCAGCCGCGCCCGTGATCGTGAATTCGATAATCTGCTCCGCGCCGAGCGAAGCGATCAATTCGATGGGCGTGCCCAAGGCGATGACGCGCCCGTGATCCATGATCGCGATGCGGTCGCACAAACGCGCGGCTTCTTCCATGTAATGCGTCGTCAGCAGCACCGTGCCACCTGCGGCGCGAAAGCGTTCGACCACTTCCCACATTTGCAAGCGCGCTTGGGGGTCAAGCCCGGTGGTGGGTTCGTCGAGGAAGAGGATGTCGGGCGCGCTGACCAGAGCGCACGCCACGGCCAGGCGCTGACGTTGACCGCCAGAGAGTTTGGCGACGCGGGCGTGGCGTTTTTCTTCCAGCGAGACCAGGCCGATGACGTGCTCGAGCGTGTGGCCGTGCCTGTAAAAACTGCGGAAGAGCCGGATGGTTTCTTCAACCGTGAGTTTATCGGGCAGCTTGGTCTGTTGCAGTTGCACGCCAATGCGCTCGCGTAAGACGCGCTCAGCGTGACCGCCCCAATGCTGACCAAGCAATTCGGTGGTGCCGCTATCAGCCTGATTGAGCCCTTCCAGGATTTCCACCGTCGTTGTTTTGCCCGCGCCATTGGGGCCTAGCAAGCCGAAGCATTCGCCCACGCGCACGGCGAGGTCAAGGCCGTTGAGCGCCGTGACCTCGTTGTATTTTTTGACCAGCGCCTGACAGCGCAAGGCGATTCCGTTTGGGTTCATGGTGTTGAGCGTGTCAGTAGCCCGACCGTGAGGGAGGGCTTGGCCTCGCAAGCCCTCCCTAACGGTCG
>JANOWX010001201.1:0-4813 GCA_031418175.1 Acidobacteriota bacterium
AAAGCGGCGTCGAGCCGCCGCACTCCAAAGGCTGCGCCGAGCCAAAGTGTTGACGGGCCTCCGGATAAATAAGCACAGGCTTCAAGTAATTGACCAAGCAATGAACGGAGTTGCGAGCTATGCCTGTAGATCGAACCGCGACCGCCCAACGTTTGCTGGCGCAAGAACTAGACAAACTGTCTGAGCACGAGCGCCTGATCGTCGAAAGCTTCATCAAGCGCGGACGTGTCGCACGCAACGTCGCGCATGAGTTCGAGGAACAGTTGACGTTGGGCAGCGGGTCGCTGATCGCTTCGCGCAGCTCATCGGTTCGTGGCGCTTCATCATTATTCAAAGCGGGTTGCTCGCGGTGTGGATTGCCCTGAATATCACCGCCTATGTTTACCGCTGGGATCCCTACCCCTTCATCCTGCTCAACCTCGCCATGTCCTTCCAAGCCGCCTATGCCGCGCCGATTTTGCTGATGAGCCAAAACCGCCAGGCCGAAAAAGACCACCTGCAAGCGAAGAACGATTACGAGGTCAACCTGAAAGCCGAGTTGGAGATCATGCAGTTGCACGAAAAATTCAATGAGCTGCGCGATTCTTCCTGGGTGGAACTGGTGCGCATGCAACAGCAGCAGATCGAAATGCTTCAGCAATTAGTCGCCGAAGACCGCCCGCGTAGCCCGCATAGGTCTTGAGTTAGCGCGCAAAAACAGCCTAGCCTCCCGCACCTTTCTTTCCAAAGTTGTGCCGTATTGAACAGCCAGCCAGTTCAGGATCGCCGATCATCAGCAACCAAATCAGGTGCAGTTTCAACGAGGAGATTAAATCAATGGAAACAACCAACAGTGCTGCCGCGGCGGCCGGACAGGCGCCGCAGACTGCGAACAATCAGACCTTTCGTTCGAGCGGAGTAACTATCGGCACCCGGCAGTTTTGGGTAACCGGAACTTTCACCGACCGCGTTTCGGCGGAGCGTGCTTATAACTCAATGCTCAGTCGCGGCTACGACGAAAAGGAGATCAATTTGATGATGTCGGATGAGACGCGCCAGCAGTATTTCTCCGACGAACCGGTGACGGATACGGAACAGGGCAACATGGCGCTGGAGGTCGCAAGCGTGGGCGGCGCGCTAGGGATTACGGCAGGTGCAATCATTGCGGCGCTCGCTACCGTCGGCACCAGCCTCGTGATCCCCGGACTCGGCCTCGCGATTGCCGGGCCAGTTGCGGCCGTACTCGCCGGAGCTGGTGCGGGTGGACTGACCGGCGGCATTATTGGCGCACTGATCGGCTGGGGCCTGCCCGAAGAGCGGGCCAAGCTCTATGAAGCCGACCTGAAAAATGGCGGCATCGTGCTGGGCGTCAGTTCACACAACATTGATGACGCCGCCTACTTCGAAAGCACGTGGAAGGGTTACAACGGTCGCAACATTTATCGTTAGTCACATCTGGCATTAATCAGAAACTCGATGAACCGCCTAGCTTAATCAGTTAAGGCCAGCAACCATCAAATACAAGGAGAGCAACATGGAATCAAATAATCAGAACCAGCCGCAATCATTCAAACAAACCGGAGCGGCGACGGCGACGGCGCGGGCCACTTCCACTGACGCCCAGCTAGTAGCCGACAAAGTGAGCGATGCCGTTCACGCCGTGCGTGAACACGTCGAAGAGCGCGGCGCGCAGGTGCTCAATCAGGTGAAGCAGCAGGTCAGCGCTGTGCGCGAACAAGTCGAAGAGCGCGGCGCTGAGGTGCTCAAGCAGGCGAAGCAGCAGGTCAGTCAGGCGCAGCAGCAGGTCAGCGCAGCTTATGAGCAAACCAACCAGCGCGTGAGCGAACAATATGAGAAGGCGGTTGAGTACGGTCATGAGAACCCCGGCATAACGACCTTGCTCGGCGTCGGCGTCGGCATCGGCATCGGCCTACTGCTGGCGCGTTGCTTCAGCACTTTGCGCAACCGTCTGGCGAGTTAGTTATGAGCGCGCTGTCAGCCCAGGCACGCGAGTTATTTTGTTAGTCTTCATTGCTGAACCGCCTTGGAGTCGTGAGTAAAAAGGCGAGGAGTTCAAGCCTGAGTCGTGACGCGAGGAGAAAAAATGTGCACGAGATGTTTCGCCAATTCGCGGCCTACATCTCTTCCAAGGTGGCCGCTTCCCCGCTGGTCTTGCTGGTCGTGCTGGTACTGCTCGCGCTGAGCGGCTGGTATTACGGCTTTTCGGAAAAGTGGGAGCACACGACGACCTTCATCGTCGCCATCGCCACGTTTCTGGTGATTTTCTTCCTGCAGAACTCTCAGAACTTCGGCGCGAAAGTAACACATCTCAAGTTAGATGAGTTGATTCGCGCTGTCGAAGGGACGCGGAACGAGGTGGTTTCCGCTGAAGAAAAAGAGGAGCACGAAATAGACGCAATGCGGCAGATCACAATTGAGGAGCACGAAGAAGCGCGGATTCAGCGTGACCCAGAGAGTTTGTAGTACGGCTTTAGCCGGAAACGTTCGTTGCCAATACCTGCCGGCTGAAGCCGGTACTACGAACGTTCTCGCTTGATTGAACCACTCCCCCCCGGCGAGTAACAGAAACTCGCTCATCTCGGACGCCGAAGTAGGTCTCTTTCGGCAGTCAAAAGGCCAGGCGCAGTAAAGGTGAACAGCACACTGTCTGTCCTGGCATCACGTCTTCACAAAGCCTGCGCGTTTTGCGGAGAAAACACCAAGGAGTGTCATGGAAAGTCTAATTGGTCAGATCGTTTTTGGCTTGGTCATCGGGATCATCGCCAAGTTTCTGATGCCGGGCCGGGATCCGGGCGGTTTCATTATCACCGCCATCATCGGCATGGCCGGCGCGGTCATCGGGACGTTCGTCGGTCGCGCCTTCTGGGGTGGAGCAAATTACGAGGCCGGGTGGCTCGCCGCTATTTTCGGCGCGATCATTCTGCTCGCGGGATACCGGCTCATTATGAATCGGGGAGGCCTCGCTTCCACCTGAAGGCAACAACGAGGACGGATAAAACAGTAGCGCGCGACGGCAGTAAGTTCAGCGGCAAAAATAAGCAGGTCTAGACAGGATTAACAAGATTGATAACAGGATTAACAGGAAAGTGTTGAACACTTCGTCAGCACTGCGCCGTTTGAAGCCGGTAAATCCATCAATAAATCCTGTCCATCCTGTCTAACTGCCTGGTTGTTTTTGCCCACCTACTTAACGCGCGCATTTAGTAACATCGAGGTGAAATTGATGGCAACGAATGAAAAATTTGAACAGCGGAGTTGCCAGCTTGACACCGTCACAACCACCTATCTTTGCAGGTAAGGAGAACCCTATGACGCACCGTTCCCTGAAAATCGCGCCGGGCTTTTTGCGCGCGTTTGTTTTTTGCGCCGTCAGCGCGACGGCGCTGGCCCTTTTCAGTTGGCCGCAGACCCCCGTGGTTTCCGGCCAAGCCACCACCACTTGTCCGACTTTCACCGTGCCGGCGTTGACGCACGGCTTCGACACCACCGCGCAGTTGCCACAGGGCGATCACTTCCTGCTGCCGCAACCGTTCGCCTTCACCGTGCCGCTCAACGCGCCGGGCTTGAACATATTCCAGGTCAACCCCAGCAGCTTCGGCGGTTCGGTCACGGGCGTGGGCGGCTTTAACGGCACCGCGCCGCAAGGCTTTAGTTACTCGACGCCGAACAGCCGCTTCACGGCGCTCTCGTGCACCGACAGCATTTGGGATTTCAGTTTCCTGATCGCCAGCACGGGCGCGACCGCCGGCGACACGGTCACCTTCTTCACGCAAGCGCCCAGCGGCGCGCCCTCATTCAACCTCGTGACGCTGACCGTCGAAGCGAACGGCGTGCGAGTGACCTCGCTCAATTCGTTCGTCGCGCTTTATCTGAACGACCGGCTGGCCCAAGGCGGACGGCTGTCAGTGGGCGATTTCGTTTCGTTCGTAGCGACGGCGGGCAGCGCCGGTGTGCGCACGGGTCTGTTCACGCTGTCGTACCTGATGCAGGCCGGTTCGCCGCTCGACGCCTGTTTGCAATTGGGCGTCTCGGTCAATCGCGGCGCGGGTACGGGCACGGTTTCGGTGCTCGTCACCGACGTCATTGTCCGGCGCAATGAAGTGGCGGGCGACCGTGCGCGCACGCAACTCGGCCTGATCGCGGGCCTGGGCGGCGGTTATCCGACGGGCTTGCCCTGCCCGATCGTTTGCCCGCAATGCCCGCTGCCGCCGGTCAAATGCGACACTTTCTGCTTCCGTTCGGCGGATTATTGGCTGCTGCATATGAAGCTCATCCAGACGCGCATGCCATCGGGCAAGGTCTGGATCAACGGCGTCAATTTCAATCAGGCGGTGAGCCTCAAGAACATTGATGCCGTCAAGATTGCGTTGCAGTGGTGCGGCGCGGATTTGTACGGCGCGCTTGGGCCGCAGGAACAATTCAATCGCGAATGGCTCACCGCGCAGTTGAATGAGTTGTGGGCGGCCTGCGGCGGTTCGCCGAATTACTACAACGCGCAATGGTCGAATTTGAGTTGCTACGGTTTCAGCTTCGCCCCAGTGCGCTTGAGCAATGGCGTCGTGCTCTCAGGCAATTCGATGGTCAAAGACCTGTTCTCTCAGGCCTATTTGGCGTCCCTCGAAAACCGCGCGGTGGATTTCCTGCCGTTGGCGCAACTGTTTAACCTGTTCAACGGCAACGACCCGCTCAACGTTTGTAACACGCCGTAAGAGTAAGTTACGGCAGACGTGGGACAAGCTCTGATCTTGTCCCACGTCTGCCGTACACGCGGATGCCGTAGTTGTAACTAAATCAGAACAACCAAGTTTGGAAC
>JANOWX010001202.1:0-15450 GCA_031418175.1 Acidobacteriota bacterium
CGCGCGCACTCCAAAGGCTTCGCCCAGCCGAGACATTGACTTCGATTCAATCAATCAATGCTGGCGACCCAAACAGCACGACAACCCTTCTACATCGTCGGCGGCACGCTGCGCGGCGACGCGCCCTGTTACGTCGAACGGCTGGCCGATGCGCAGCTTTATGAAGCGTTGTGCGCGGGCCAATTTTGCTACGTGCTGACCGCGCGCCAGATGGGCAAGTCCAGCTTGATGGTGCGCACGGCGGCCCGCTTGCGCGCGGATGGCGTGGGCGTGGCCGTGCTCGATCTGACTTCGATTGGCCAGAACGTGACGCCCGAACAGTGGTACGTCGGGCTGCTCAGCCAACTGGGCCAGCAACTCGATCTCGAAGACGAGTTGATTAATTTCTGGCAGGCCCTGCACTGGATGGGCGGGCATCCGTATCTGACGCAGCGCCTGTGCAAAGTGGTCGCCGACGACGCCAGCCTGCTCAACAAACAAGGCGTTGACCGGTTGTGCGAAGAGTTGTTTTTCGCGCGGCGCGCCAGCGAGCAGGACGACAACTTGCTCTTCGTGCGCGAACGCCTGCTGCGCAGCGAAGTGGAGCGCACCAGCCTGTTGGCGCTTTATGAAAAAGTGCAACGCGGCCAGCGGGTCGAGGATGAAGAGACCAATCCGCTCATTACGGTGCTGCGGCTGTCGGGCATCGCGCGCGCCGAACAGGGTTTGCTCAAACCGCGCAATCGCATTTACGCGCACGTCTTCAACCGTACCTGGATCACGAAGCAGCGGCCCGACGCCGATGCGCAACGGATGCGCGCGGCCTACCGGCGCGGCGTCTGGCGCACCGGCGCGATTGCGGCGCTGCTCTTGGCGGTGATCGGCACGCTGCTGTTTGTCGCGCTCAGGCAACGCAACTTCGCCAACCAGCAGATTGAGGCGAACCGCCGTTTGCTGTACGCCGCGCACATGAACTTGGCGCAACAGAACTGGGAGTTCTTCAGCGTCGCGCCGAGGATTATCGCCGTGCCAAGCAAGGCCAGCGTGCTCAAATTTTGGAAATAGGCTTAGAGCGGTTTGCATTGTGGTTTTTGAAAAACACGAACCCCTCGTTTGGTGTTCCGAGAGGTTTTTGTAGGAGACTCCTGCGAAGAGCCGGGGGTAAATTTTTGACGCCTGCAAAATCACACGGCAGTGTTCATTGGCATCAATTGTTAATTTTCGCGTTGCGGGAAGTAGGCTGTTAAAGGCGTGCCAAGCGAGCCAAAAGCCCTCCTCTGTTGCAAAAACAGCTACGTTTTCGGTTACAGTTGGCAGCTTGTCTGATTGATGATGGCCGGTAAGTTGAAGAAAAGAAAAGAGGCGGCGATCGGAATCGAACCGATGGATAAAGGTTTTGCAGACCTCTGCCTTACCACTTGGCTACGCCGCCTAAACTGAAGCTCGTGCGTTGGAAAGAAAGCGCTCGATGCGAGAAAAAGGGCTTCGTAAAGAAGCCCGCGAGCGAGGCGTATAGTTCCATAGAAGGTAGCAGCCGTCAAGACCCTGGCCCGGCATAAATTCAAGCACTGGCGCGCAAAACCACAGTCGTGACGGCCTCAGCAAGCGCGCAAGGCGGCGCGGGGCCGTTGCTTGACAGGCCTAGGTTCGCTCGCTACTATGCACGCCGTCTCAAACACCGATGACACTGACGCGCGGATGTGGCGGAACTGGTAGACGCGCAGCGCTCAGGACGCTGTGGAAGCAATTCCGTGGAGGTTCGATTCCTCTCATCCGCATCAGCTTCAAAAAGGGCGACCGTGCTGGTCGCCCTTTTCGCTTTCAACATCACCTCTGCAAACCAATTCGCCCCCATTCGTATGGCTTCGGATTCAGCGCTCACTGACACAGCCAACAAACGCGACGCCTATGGCGCCTTGCGTGTGCGCGATTACCGCCTCTTTCTGACCGGCCATATTCTGTCGGTGCTCGGCGTGCAGATGCAGACCGTGGCCGTCGGCTGGCAGCTCTATGAACAAACGCGTTCGGCGTGGGCGCTGGGTATGGTGGGCTTGGCGCAGTTCGCGCCGATGCTGGGGCTGTCGCTGGTGGCCGGACAAGTGGCAGACCGCTATGACCGGCGTAAGGTGTTGATGTATGCGACTGTGCTGGCCGTGGTGGCGGCGTTCGGCTTGGCTTTCACGGCGGTGCGCGGCCAGACCTGGATGATTTATGGCTGCTTGTTTTTGAGCGGCACGGCACGCGCGTTTCAGGGGCCGGCACGCTCGGCCTTGGTGCCGCAATTGGTGCCGCGCGCGCTTTTCAGTAACGCGGTTTCGTGGAATGTCAGCGCGTTTGAATTGGCTTCATTGAGCGGGCCGGCGCTGGGTGGTTTCTTAATCGCCTTGCTGGGCGGCGCAAAATGGGTTTACGTGTTGGGCGGGCTGGGCAGCGTCTGGTATTTCGCCTTCCTGTCAGCGCTGACGAAAAAGCCGTATGTGGCGGCGAATAACGCAGAGAACAAGGCGACGCCGAACTGGCAGACGATCCTCGCGGGCTTCGAGTACCTGTCAAAAACGAAGGCCCTGTTCGCAGCCATCAGTCTGGATATGTTCGCGGTGCTGTTGGGTGGCGCGGTGGCGCTGTTGCCGGTTTACGCCAAAGACATTCTGCACGTCGGGCCAACGGGTTTGGGCTGGTTACAAGCCGCGCCTTCGCTGGGCGCGATTACGATGGCGCTGGTGACGACGCATTTGCCGCCGTTCAAGCAAGCGGGAAAAGCTTTGTTATGGGCCGTGGCGGGTTTTGGCGTGGCGACGATTGTGTTTGGCTTGTCGCGGAATTACTGGCTGTCGCTGGCAATGCTGTTTCTGACGGGCGCGCTCGACAACATCAGCGTGGTGATTCGTCACGTGCTGGTGCAGATGCTGACGCCGGACGAGATGCGCGGGCGCGTGTCCGCCGTCAATGGCATGTTCATCAACGCCTCGAATGAATTGGGCCGCTTTGAATCGGGCGCGCTGGCGGCGCTGACGACGCCGGTGATTTCTGTGGTGGCAGGCGGCGTGGGGACGTTGCTCGTAGTGCTATCCATCGCTATGCTGTCACCCGAATTGAGAGAATACGGCGCGTTGGATAGCGAGGCGAAAAAGGAGTGAGCGATGCCAGCGAAAGATGTTCTGCACGAGACAGTCAGAATGGCCTTGGCAAAAGATGGCTGGGAGATCAAATTCGACCCGTTGCATTTGCGCTGGGGCAAACGTGACTTTTTTGTTGATCTGGGCGCCAATCGCTTTTTCCTGGCCGACAAGGGCGAGCAACGCATCGCTGTCGAGGTCAAAGGCTTTGGGGCAGATTCGGCCATGGCGGCGCTGTAACAAGCGTTGGGGCAATTGCTGATTTACCGTTCGATTCTGAACCGCAAAGAACCGGCGCGCTTACTCTATCTCGCCATCACGCAAGAGGTCTTTCAGAATATTTTCGAGAAAGATATTGGCCTGTTGGTGATTGAGGACTACGATATTGACCTGCTGGTCTTCAACCCACTCACGGAGGAAATCGTCGCATGGAAACCTTGACACAGTATCGCCGCCTGATTCGGCAAATCCTGACTGAGCACTGCCGCGTACCTTATTCCTATGGCGAAATCAAATCGGTGCCGGTTTTTGACGCCGAAGGCGATCATTACCTGATGATGGCTGTCGGTTGGGAGGACTACAAACACGTGCACGATTGCATGATTCATGTGGACATCATTGACGGCAAATTCTGGCTACAATACGACGGCACTGAATACGGCATCGCGCGGGAATTGATGGATGCGGGCGTACCCAAAGAACACATCGTGCCCGCCTTCCATTCGCCGCAAATGCGCCAATACACCGAACTCGCCGCCGCTTGACCAAAACGCAAATGCAAACTCATCTGCAATACGGCAAAGACGGACTGCTGTTAGACCTGCCGTCCGACAACGTCACGATCCTCGCGCCGCATTTCATTTCAGGCGTGGCGGACGAAGCCGCCGAATTTCGCCAGGCCGTGCGCGCGCCCATCAATGCCAAACCGCTCAAAGAACTGATCGCCGCGACCGACCGCGTCGCCATCGTCATCCCCGACATCACGCGCCCGCTGCCGACCGAGCGTTTGCTGCCGTGGTTGCTGGCCGAACTGTCGCACGTGCCCGCGCAAAACTTCGTCATCATCAACGGCACCGGCTCACACCGCGTGAACACGCCGGACGAGTTGCAGGCGATGGTCGGCGCGGATGTCTTCAAGTATTACCGCATCGTCAATCACAACGCGCACGACGCGGCAACGCTGGCGTTGGCTGGCCAAACCACCGACGGGCGCGACGTATATTTCAACCGCGACTACGTCGAAGCCGACAAACGCCTCGTGCTAGGTTTTATCGAACCGCATTTCATGGCCGGTTTTTCGGGCGGCTACAAAGGCATCTTCCCCGCCGTGGCCGACATTGACGCGCTCATGCATTACCACCGCGCCGACGTGATCGGCGACGCGCGCAGCACCTGGGGCGTGCTCGACGGCAATCCGACGCAGGCCCAGATTCGGCACAACGGCGCGCTCTTGCCGGTGGATTTTTGCATCAACGTCACGATCAACCGCCAGCGCGCAATCACCGGTTTTTTCTGCGGCGAAGTGCTGGCCGCGCACGCCAAGGGCTGCGAGTTTTCCAAGGCGACCGTGATGCTGCCCTGCGCCAAACCATTCCCCATCGTCGTCACCACCAACAGCGGCTATCCGCTCGATCAGAATTTGTATCAGGCGGTCAAAGGCATGTCCGCCGCCGCGCAAATCGTCGCGCCGGACGGGCTGATCGTGCAGGCGGCGCGTTGCAACGACGGCTTTCCCGCGCACGGCAATTTCAAGCAACTGCTCTTCGATCACGACTCGCCCCAAGCGATTTTGGACACGATCCTCGCGCCCGGCTTTTCGCGCTACGATCAATGGGAAGCGCAATTGCTCGCCCTCATTCGTTTGAAAGCGCGCGTCGGCTTGCTCAGCGAAATCCCGGCGGACGAGGTGCGCCGCGCGCATCTGGAACCCGTGACTGACATCGCCGCTTGCGTCGCGGCGGAATTGCAACGCATCGGGCCGGACGCGCCGATTGCCGTGTTACCCGAAGGACCGATGACGATTCCGTATTTGACTCATTGACAGCGCCAACAGGCAGCTCAAATCTGCTTCCGGCAAACAAACAATGGCTACTGATGAAAGCTCAAAGGCCAAATGCATGGAGTTCAAGCTTTAGCTTGTTTGGCGCGCTTTGCGCGCCCAGACAGCCTAAAGGCTGAACTCCATGCACTTGGCCGGCAGGCTTGCGGTTGCCCTTCAACTTCTTCATCTATGCTTTCCAGCTTATGACCAACGTGCTCACGACCGATGCAATTCGCGCCCACTTCCCCGCCCTACAACGCCAGCACAACGGCTTCCCCGTCGCCTATTTCGACGGCCCCGGCGGCACGCAAGTCCCGCGGCAAGTCGCCGAGGCGATGAATGACTATCTCTTTCACCACAACGCCAACACGCATTGGGCCTATCCGACCAGCGCCGAAACGGACGAGTTGATCGCCGAGGCGCGCCAGACGCTGGCCGACTTTTTCAACTGCGCGCCGGATGAAGTTTCGTTTGGCGCGAATATGACCACGATCAGCTTTCACATCGCGCGCGCGTTAGGTAGAGGGTTCGGCCCAGATGACGAGATTGTCATCACCGAACTCGACCATCACGCCAACCACGCGCCCTGGCAGGCATTGGCCAAAGAGCGCGGCGTCAGCATTCGCACCGTGCGCATGCTGACCGAAACGGGCCAACTGGATTGGGACGATCTGGCCAGTAAGCTGAACAGCAAAACCAAAGTGCTCGCCATCGGCGCGGCCTCTAACGCGCTGGGCACGATCAACGATGTCAAACACGCAATCGGCCTGGCGCACGCCGTGGGCGCGCTCGCTTACGTGGACGCCGTGCATTACGCGCCGCATGAACTGGTGGACGTGAAAGACTTGGATTGCGATTTCCTGGCGTGTTCGGCCTATAAATTTTACGGCCCGCACATCGGCGTGCTTTACGGCAAACGCGGCCTGCTTGAAACGCTGGACGTGCCGAAGCTGGAACCCGCGCCGAACGAAGCGCCCGACCGGCTGGAAACCGGCACGCAAAACCACGAAGGCATCTGCGGCGCGGCGGCTGCCGTTAATTTTCTGGCCTCTTTATCCGAAGGCGCGACGCGGCGTGAACGTTTGGTCAAGACGTTCAAGGCGCTGCACGAACGCGGCCACGCGCTGTTCAAACGCTTGTGGGACGGCCTGCACGCGCTTGACGGCGTGACCGTCCTCGGCCCCGGCCCTGACGAGGCGCGCACGCCGACCGTCTCGTTCATCGTCAACGGCGTGCCCGCGATCGAAGTCACACAGCACCTGGTCGAACGCGGCGTCTTCACTTCGCACGGCGATTTTTATGCGCTGACGGTGATCGAACGGCTGGGTCAGACCGAGCACGGCGTGGTGCGCGCGGGTTGCGCTTGTTACACTACTATGGAAGAGGTCGAGCGCCTGCTCGACGGCGTGCGGCAGCTTGCGAAGAAGAAATAGCCGGAGACCACAACAATGCAAAACCACGAGCTTGAAGAATTGCTACTGGCAGGGGAGTCTGACCGCATTGAGTGTAAGTCTGCCATTTCGCAACGCGATAAGATTCGCCAAGCCATTTGCGCCTTTGCCAACGATCTGCCCAATCATCAGCAACCAGGCGTCATTTTCGTGGGCGTCCATGATGACGGCGCCTGCGCCAATTTGCCGATCACCGATGAATTGCTGCTGACCCTGGCCGATATGCGTTCGGACGGCAACATCGTGCCCTTCCCTTCGATGAACGTGGAGAAACGCGTGCTGGCCGGATGTGAAATGGCGGTCGTGATCGTGCAACCCGCCGAAGCGCCGCCAGTGCGCTATCAGGGCCGCGTTTGCATTCGTGTCGGGCCACGCCGCGACATCGCCACGCCCGAAGAAGAGCGCCGCTTGAGCGAAAAACGCCGCGCCAAAGAGTTCTCCTTCGACGCGCGCCCTGTGCCCACCGCCACGCTCAACGATTTAGACCTGACGCTGTTCCAGCGCGAGTATCTGCCCTCCGCTCTTGCGCCAGAGGTCTTGGCGCAAAACAACCGTTCCCTCGAGCAGCAGCTTTCTTCTTTGCGCTTCACCACGCCGGACGCCGTTCCAACCGTGCTCGGCCTGCTCGTCGTGGGCCAGGACGTGCGCCAGTTTCTGCCGGGCGCTTACGTGCAGTTCCTGCGCATTGACGGCACGGAACTGACCGACCCCATCAAAGACCAGGCTGAAATCGGCGGGCCGCTTTCGGCCCTGCTGACGCGGCTGGAAGACAAATTCCATGCGCACATTTCCATCGCCACCGACCTCACAGCGCAGGCGCTGGAAATGCGCCAGCCCGATTATCCGCTGGCGGCGCTGCAGCAATTGGCCCGCAACGCCGTCCTGCACCGCACCTACGAGGGCACCAACGCGCCGGTGCGCATCACCTGGTTTAACGACCGGATCGAAATCCAAAACCCTGGCAGCCCTTATGGGCAAGTCACCAAGCAGAATTTCGGTCAGCCGCATTTGACCGATTACCGTAATCCGTATCTCGCGGCGGCGCTGAAAGATTTGGGCTACGTGCAACGCTTCGGACTGGGCCTGGAAATCGCGCGCAATGAATTGCGCAAGAACGGCAACCCGCCGCCTGAGTTCACGGCGGAAGATTCCTATGTTTTGGCAATCGTGAGGAAACGGGTATGAGCACAACCACCGTCATCGCGTTCTTCAACAACAAAGGCGGCGTCGGCAAGACCTCGCTGGTTTACCACCTAGCCTGGTTGTATGCCGACGTGGGCGTGCGCGTCGTCGCTGCCGATCTGGACCCGCAAGCCAATTTGACCGCCGCCTTCCTTGACGAAGACCGCTTGTTGGAACTATGGCCGGAGGGGGATCATCCACAAACGATTTTCGGCGCGGTGCGTCCGCTGATGCGTGGCAAAGGCGACATTGCGGAACCGCACCTCGAATTCATCGCAGACCGTCTGGCGCTGCTGGCCGGGGATTTGTCGCTGTCTGGCTTTGAAGATTCGTTGTCGGAAGTCTGGCCGAAATGTCTGGATCGGGATGAACGCGCCTTTCGGGTGATCTCCGCGTTTTGGCGCACCCTGCAAAACGCGGCTGCGGCGCAACAGGCCGATGTAGTGTTGCTTGACCTCGGCCCCAACCTGGGCGCCATCAACCGCGCGGCGCTGATTGCCACCGATTACGTCGTGACGCCGCTCGCCCCCGACCTCTTCTCTTTGCAAGGGCTGCGCAATCTGGGGCCGACGTTGCGGCGCTGGCGGCAGGAATGGCAGGAACGCTTGGGCCGGAATCCGGCGCCGGACTTGCCGTTGCCTGCCGGACATATGCAACCCGCTGGCTATGTCGTCCTGCAACATGCCATTCGCCTGGATCGCCCGGTGAAAGCCTACCAGCGTTGGATCGGACGCATTCCCCAGTCTTATCGTAACGATTTGCTGGGCGAACCGGGCGGCGCGCAAGTCTCGGTCGAAAACGATCCGCACCGCCTGGCGTTGCTCAAGCATTACCAAAGCCTGATGCCGCTGGCGCAGGAGGCACGCAAACCCATGTTCCAACTCAAACCGGCGGATGGCGTCGGCGGCGCGCACCTGGAAGCCGTCCGCAATGTCTATGGCGACTTTCACGCGCTGGCAGAACAGATCGCACGCCGCACAGGGATTCGCTTTCCGCCAACCGCTTCGCGCAATTGAAAGGATGGTTTGATGCGTTCAGGCAAAGCTCTCACACTTTACTCGACTGTGGCCGCACTCGTGGTCGTTCTCTTTTCCCACACCACCCTTGCTCAAATGAACAATAAACTCGTTTATCCGCCCACCGCCAAAGTTGACAAAGTTGACGATTACCACGGCGTCAAAATCGCCGACCCGTACCGCTGGCTCGAAAACCCCGACAGCGCCGAAACGCGCGCCTGGGTCGAAGCGCAGAACAAACTGACCTTCGGCTACCTCGACCAGATTCCCGCCCGCGCGCAACTCAAGGCGCGGCTGACCAACCTCTGGAATTACGAACGCTATAGCCCGCCGTTCAAGGAAGGGGCCAAAGGTTCTGAACGATACTTTTATCAAAAGAACGACGGCTTGCAGAATCAGGCGGTGCTCTACACGGCAAAGTCGTTGGCCGAAACGGGCACGGTGCTGCTCGATCCAAACACGCTGTCTGCCGATGGCACGGTCGCGTTGGCAGGCTACGCGGTGAGCAAAGACAGTAAGTATCTGGCTTATGGCTTGGCCGCCTCCGGCTCCGATTGGAACGAGTGGAAGGTGCGCGAGATCGCGACGGGCAAGGATTTGTCTGATCACCTGAAGTGGGTGAAGTTTTCGGGCGCGGCGTGGACGGCTGACAGCCAGGGTTTCTTTTACAGCCGCTACGACGAACCGAACGAGCAGACGAAGCTGGAGGACGCGAACTATTTTCAGAAGCTGTATTACCACCGGCTGGGCACGCCGCAAAGCGCAGACACGCTGGTGTATGAACGCAAAGATCAAAAGGAATGGGGCTTTGCCGGGGATGTCAGCGAGGATGGACGCTACTTGTTAATCAGCGTCTGGCAAGGCACCGACCCGCGCAACCGGTTTTTCTACCAAGACCTCGGCACGCCAGACGCCAAGGTCGTCGAATTGATTCCCGACCTGGAAGCCGCGTACAACTTCATCGGCAATGACGGCGCGGTCTTTTATTTTCGCACTGACCTAGACGCGCCACGGGGCCGCGTGATTGCGCTCGATACCGCCAACCCCAGCAAGGCCCATTGGCGCGCGCTGATTCCGCAAGCTGTCGAAACGCTCGAAGGCGTCAGCCTCGTCGGCGCTCAATTCATCGCTTCGTATCTGAAAGACGCACGCACGCTGGTCAAACGCTTCGATCTGACGGGCAAGCTCGTTGATGAAATAGCGCTGCCCGGCATTGGCACAGCGTCAGGCTTCAGCGGCAAGCGCAAAGACAGCGAGACCTTTTACGCCTTCACCAGTTTCACCACGCCGACGACGATTTATCGTTACGATGTGAAGGCGGGCCAGAGCAGCGTTTACCGCCAGCCTACGGTGGATTTCAAACCGGCGGAGTACGAGACGATGCAGGTCTTTTACACCAGCAAGGACGGCACGCGCGTGCCGATGTTCATCACGCACAAAAAAGGCTTGAAGCTTGATGGCAAAAACCCGACGCTGCTGTACGGCTACGGCGGATTCAGCGTTTCGTTGACGCCGGCGTTTTCGATTCGCAATTTAGTCTGGCTGGAGATGGGCGGTGTTTACGCGCAACCCAATTTGCGCGGCGGCGCGGAATACGGCGAGGAGTGGCATTTGGCGGGCACGAAAGCGAAGAAGCAAAACGTCTTTGACGATTTTATCGCGGCGGCGGAATGGCTGATCGCCAACAAGTACACCACGACGCCGAAACTGGCAATTCACGGCGGCAGCAACGGCGGCTTGCTAGTGGGCGCGTGTTTGACACAACGGCCTGGTTTGTTCGGTGCGGCGCTGCCGGCGGTGGGCGTGCTGGACATGTTGCGCTTCCACAAATTCACCATCGGCTGGGCGTGGACATCGGATTACGGCTCGCCCGACAACGCCGCAGAGTTCCCAGCCTTGCGCGCTTATTCGCCGCTGCACAATTTGAAAGCGGGAGTGAAGTATCCGCCGACGTTGATCACGACCGCCGATCACGACGACCGCGTGGTGCCCGCCCACAGCTTCAAATTCGCGGCGGCGTTACAGGCGGCGCAAGGCGGCGACGCGCCCGCGCTGATTCGCATCGAAACCAAAGCGGGGCACGGCGCGGGCAAACCGACAGCGAAGCTGATCGAAGAGATTGCTGACGAGTGGGGCTTTTTAGTGCGCACCTTGCATTTCACGCCGCGCTTCAACACAACAAAATAACCGGAGGGATAACCATGCTGGGCACTGCAAAATTGATGGCTTTTGCCGCGACTACAGATGCCGCGCGCGCCCAGGCGTTTTACGAAACGACGCTCGGGTTGCGCTTGGTGGCGGAGGAGCCTTACGCGCTCGTCTTCGACGCTAACGGCACCATGCTGCGCGTGCAAAAGGTGCGCGAACACACGCCGCCGCCCTTCACCGCGCTGGGCTGGGAGGTCGCGGACATTCGCGCGACGATCCAGGCGTTGGTTGAACGCGGGGTGAGTTTCGAGCGTTACGACTTTGTGCCGCAGGATGCGTTGGGGGTGTGGGATGCGGGCGGGGCGCTGGTGGCGTGGTTCAAAGACCCGGATGGCAATCTGCTGTCGCTGACACAGTTCAGCGCGTAAGAGCATACCGGTCGAGCGGCGGCTGAAAACCGCTCGACCGGTTGAAATTGGCTGAGACTTTAGCTCGTTATGGCCGTGGCCCGATGGCCATGCTCTTTTTCATCCCCGCAGCAAAAATGCTTTCGGCGATTTTGAGGCCGAGCCAAACACCGCCGACTTCTTTGTCCAGATTGGGGTCGCCGTTGCTCTTGACCGCAAAGGCGTCGAAGACCCAATGCACGCCCAGAAAGACGCGGCTCAGCCCGTTCTCGACAATCATGTGCCACAGGCCATCCGGGAAGCTGCGGACGTGGCGCGGGCGCACCGTGCCTTTGTTGTCGGTGGTCACACCGTTGTGCTCTTCCGAAACGAAGGTCAGCCCGTTGAACAGATTGTCCTTTTTCCAGTTCGCTTTCCCCGGCGCGACGCCGTAAAAGAGCCGCGTGATGTGGAAGGCCGCCGCGCCGAAGGTCGCATGGCCTGAAGGATAGGCCGGGAAGGGCGGCGTGAAATTCTTGCCCAGCGCATTGCTTTTCGGCGCGCCCAACGGCAGCCAGCCTGGATCGGCGTCCTCGCTGATTTCATTGGCGCCCGCGCTGGCGGCTGGGCCGGTCGAAAGATCGTGTTCGCGGATGCCGACCACCGGACGCCAGAAATTATGGAGGTACTTCTGATCCCAGGCCAGAATCCCCGCGTCCGCCATCGCCACGTTGACCAACGCAAAGAGGCGCGCGTTTTTGTCGGTGGCGTCGGCGCCGGTGTTTTTGGCGGCGGCCACCTTGCGCACAATCTGGTTATAGAGGCGCGGGGGCGTACCGAGTTGCGCCGCGCCGTCGTAGCCCCAGAAAACGCCAATCAGTGTTTCTGCGGGCGTTCGCGCTTCGAGGTTGTCCGGCAAGGTGCCCATCAGTTCCGGGGCAATGCCTTTGCCGCGCACTTGCCGTAGAGCCTTCAGGTAAGCGTTATCGAATTTGATCTCTTCCAATTCAAACCGCACCGTCACCGCAAAGCCTTTGGACTTCGCTCCGTAAAACGGCGCGTGCAAGCCCTGCCCCGGATTGTCAGGATCAACGCGGTGGTGTCCGCGCGCGTTCGAGAAAACGTAACCCGCGCTGCCCGCGCCCGGATCGGCCGCGCGTTCGGCCAGCATCAATTGTCCAACCTGTTCGCCATAGGCCAAGCCATCCGCCAACCCCGCCGCCGGCAGGCCCGCCAGATAACCGGCTTTGACCAGATCGAAAAACGCCGTCTGGCTGGGGAAAAGCGCCGTCAGCGTCTTGTGCGCCGCGCCGCCCACGGCGGCCAGCAAGCCTGCGCCCGTCGGGGGCGCGGGTAGCGTCAAGCCATAGGCCGGCAAGCCCGCCGGATTGCCGCGTAGCCGCGCGTAGGCTTCGTACATCGCCAGATGCACAATCGCCAGCGCGCGCGAACTCAAGGTCGGGCCGGTCTGTTCACCGGCGCCGTTGGTGTGACTGACGCGGTTGGCTTCCAACGCAAAACAAAATCGGATCCATGCATACTCCTGTGGTTGATGGTTTAGCGGTGCTGTAAATGAGCGCGTGAAAACCCGTGTGTTCCCGCCGCCGGTTGGTATAGCCCAGGCGCGCCCCCGCCAGCGTGTGACATTCGGAGGCGAAAGCGGCTTCCACAAACGTATGCCAACGGCGGCGAAAACGTTTCAGCGCCGCGCCTTGCCCCGCCGCCCGCCGAACCGCTATAACAACGGTCTATGACCAAGCCTCTCGCACGCATTCTGATTGCTGAAGATTTGGAAGAGAACCGCCACGCGCTGCAACTGCTGCTGAAACTGGCCGGGTTTGAAAGTCTGGAAGCCCGCGACGGGCGCGCGGCGGTGGAGTTGGCCTTGCGCGAACAGCCCGCGCTGGTGCTGATGGATTTGTCGTTGCCTGAACTGGATGGCTTGCAGGCGGTGTGCGAGTTGCGCGCGGCGGGGGCGCAAATGCCGATCATCATCGTTTCAGCCTATGACGACCCTGAAACGCGGGCACGGGCGCGGGCGGCGGGCGCGAACGATTACGTGACCAAACCGCTCGACTTCGACCAATTGAAAAAACGCATCGTGGCCTTGCTCACGGCTCAAGTTGCCTGAACCGTGCCGCGCACGCGTTCAATCAGGGCTTCAAATGTCTGCGGCGTGAAGACCGGCAAGGAATGTTCGCCCGGTTGCTCCATCAAGTAAAGCGCATCAATCCAGCCTGCGCGCAAGGCCTGCCGCGCGGACGCCTTGATTTTTGTCTCTTCCAACGCGCCTAGCAATAAAGCTAAATCCGGCTGCATGAATTTCAGCAGGCTGGTGCCTTCAATCAACACGCGGCCCGTTTGCACACGCGCCAGGGCTTGCCGCACGCCCGCTTCGACCTGTTCATTCGTCGCGATCACCCAATGCACATAGCTGGCGCCCGCGTCCCAATAGCGCGCGGTGTCTTTGCCCGCCACATAGGTTGCGGCGCGGCCCGAACGCACGACCGGTTCCGCGCCCAGCAATCCGCTGACACAACAGGTGTGCGGGTCTTTGCCGCAAGAGCGGTAATGGCCGCGTGTGAGTTTGATGGCCTCCCAGGGTTCGTGCGGCGTGAGCGCGCGCAGCAGGTCGCACAGCAGCGTGGTCTTGCCGGTGTTTGAAGCCGTGCCCGCAATGGTGATGAGCCGTAAAGCCGGAGAAAGTTTTTCGCGCATGAGGCCCACAGTCTACACCACGCGCGCTGGCCTGGCGCGCCGCCTGTGCGATAGTCCGCGCCGTCAGTTCAGCCCAAGACGGGTTTTTCAGTTCGTTATATTCAAGCGCTACAGTTTTCAACCGCAGCAGCGCCGTGGTACAACCAGCGCGTCATTGACACTGAATCGTTAGCCCTAAACCACGCAGTCCGCCCGGCTCAGCGCCTGCGGGTTTCGTCAATCGTTGCAGCCGCCTGCGTTCGCCAACTCAGAATACTCTGGGGGTTTGCCATACATCTGAACTGAAAACCGATCTTGGGATACCTACAACAAAGGAGTTTCGTTATGAGCAACACCGCTTTTCTCAAGCTGAACATGCTGGATGTCCGCCGCCAACCGGCCCCTGATCCGAAAGTCGGCATCCGCGCCGTGCGTGTCGAACATCCGGGCGGCACCATTGGGGCCTTTTCAAATTTGAGTTCCCCGCTGCCGAGGTTGGAATTACTGGCCTTTCCGCAAGTGCATGCACAATTCCTGGAAGTCACGCCGAAACGTTATCGGGCTTGCAAAACGGACGTGTTCTCGCTGACGGACGGGCAAGAGCGGGATTACGATTTGCGCGTCCTGCGCGATCCCAAACAATGGCAGGCGCAATTCACGTTGTGGAATCAACTGCCGGCGGATTGCCGCGAACTACAGGCGGTGCTCGCGGCTTCGACCGTCAAGTTGCTCGGCGGGAATATCCTCGGGCGCTTGACCGAAGCTAGTTATGACCGCCTCGGCGCCCAAGCCTCCGACAAACGCCCGGTGCTAGCCAAAGCGGCGCTGCTAAACCTGTTCGCCAAGTTGCGGCTCACGCCCGAACCGATTGGCGGACACAATCCATGGTTTTCGTTTATTCAGCAAATTCTGGTGATTGATCGCGAACGGCTTTATGCCCTGGTTGACCCGGAGTTGGGCGAGGTCGTCAACCACGTTTTGAAAAACCCCACGCAATTCCCGCATTACCGCCGCGCCGACAGCAGCCAACACATCAAAAAGCTAGAAGAGAACCTGCCGGGCTTTCGCATCCTGCGCAGCAAATTGTTCAGCGTCAAAACCGATGAACGGCACGGCAATCTGCAACTGACCTGCGCGCCGGCCAAGGACGCCGGCGGCAATGACGTCTTGATCCTCGATGCCGACCTTGATGAAAACGGCGATTTGCTCAACCACCTGCTGGATGTGATTCTCATTCACCCCATCACCGGCGGCACGCACCCCTTCGACATTCACGAATACCTGTTGCGCGCGCACACCAATTTAGAATTGGGCTATCTGCTGGTTTAGAGCGGGTTGCATTTGAATATACGGGATGGCGCGCGGTGCGGTACGGGGAGCGGTAGCGACCTGGTGACTCTGAGTTCGCACGACTCGGAGTCACCAAGTCGCTAC
>JANOWX010001203.1:0-8568 GCA_031418175.1 Acidobacteriota bacterium
CCACCTGGGTACGCATCGCTTCCAGCGTGCGGTCTCGGCGTCAAACGTCTTCCTTCTGGCAGGAAAGCTCGGCTGCCGAGACCGCACGCTGGAAGCGATGCGTACCCAGGTGGCCTGCCGTAAACGATAACGAAGCGATGATATTGCCGGAAGAAAGAAAAATTGCAGGGCGCAACGGCGCCTTGACCGCCGCGAGCATTGCCCTGGTCGCGGCGCTCTGCACAGCCTTCAACGGCGGCCTCAGCGTGGGCGCATCGAATCACACGGGCTTGCTGCCGGTCGTGCGGCGCTTGCTTGATCCGCAATATCTGCCGGGCGATTTCAACATCGGGTTGCGGTTGTATCACCATCGCGTGTTTGCCTGGCTGATCGCCGGAGCTTCATCGTTGTTGGGCGAAACGCGCGGCATCGTGGTCTTGCACGTGGCGGGTGCGCTGCTGCTGAGTTGGGCACTCTGGTATTTGTGCCGCACGCTTGGTTTGGGACGCCTGGCGTATCTGGTGGTCGGACTGTTTTTGGCGACGGGTTTTTTGTGGACGGGGCGCGGGCTGGAAGAGAACGATTTCATCGGCAATGCCGAATTGCAGCCGCCGCTGTTTGCACATGCGTTTGTGTTGTTGTCTACGGCGCTGCTGATTCAGCGGCGCTACGCTCAGACGGCGGTGTGCGCAGGGCTGGCGGTGCTCTTTCATTTGCAGATCGGTGTGATTTGGACGCTGTTGCTCGCGCCGTTCTATGCGGTCAAGCTGCGCGAGTTTGACCCGAAAGAATTGTTGCGGCTGGCGGGCTGTTATTTATTGCCAGCCGCGCCGGCCTTGTGGCATTTGCTGGCGATGTTGCGGCGCGGATTGTTGCAAGCGGCGGCGAGCGCGTATTCGCTGGCCTACTACATTGATTTCCGCCACCCGCATCATTTCGCGTTGATGTCGGCGGCGCACGGGCTGTGGGTGGGCGGACACGTCGTGGCGCTGGGTTTGATCTGGTGGTGGTTGCGGCGCAAGCAGGACGCGGCGGCGCGCGCGGTTGGCGTGCTGTTTGGCTTGAGCATTGGGTTGACGGTGCTGGCGCTGGCGCATTTCATTGATTACTACCTGATCAAGCATGACAAGTTTGCCAACATTCAGAGCATACGGCTGAGTCCGTTGCTGACGGTGTTTGGCGCGATCGCGTTCGTGCTGCTGTTCAATCGCGTGCTGGCTGATGCCTCACAACACAGTGGGCAACGCAACGGGCAACGCTGGTTGCAGCCCGCTTTGAATGTGGCGTTGCTCTGCGCCGCCGCCATCTGGGGCTATCGCTTATCGCAACAGCCGGAAGCGGGGTTCCGCTTCGGCGTCAGCGTTTATGCCGATCTGAGCGACAAACGGGGCGCGCGGCGGCGCTGGGTTGAACTGTGCAATTGGATCAAGGCGAATGGCGCGCGCGACACCGTATACCTGACGCCACCCGCGAACGACGGCTTCACCGTGCTGACGGATCGTTCCAACGTGGCCGAGTTCAAAACCAATCCGGACGGCGCGTTGCAGATGAATGAATGGTTCGCGCGTTTGCAGGATTTGAGCGGCGGCAAGCTGCCCAGGGAGCGTGGCTTAGAGAATCGCGAGCCCTTGAATAAAGCGTATGGCGCTTTGAGCGCCGAGCAGTTTGCGGCGCTGGGGCTGAAGTATCGCGCCGGATTCGCGGTCGTGCCCAAAGATGCGAAGCTGCCCTTCGAGGTGGTTTACGCAAACGAAAGACTGAAGCTGGTCAAGTTGCCAGCCGCTGAATGAGGTAGTCAGCAAAAATAGAGTAATGACAATCACAGGCGATTGCCGCGCAAGTGCATGGAGTTCAGCCTTTAGGCTGCCAGTGGCGCGCTGCGCGCGCCGGACAAGCTGAAGCTTGAACTCCATGCACTTGTGCGGCTGCCGTCCCAAAACAGAAAGAGGTCTGACGATGAAACACATTTGTTATCGAGTATTAGGGCTGTTGCTGGCGCTTATGCTGGTTGCCGCCGTGCATGCGCAAACGGCTTCGCGGGCAACCGCGCTAGATCGTTATATCGCCCAGAAAGACGCCGTCTACGGCTGGAAGCTGGTCGGCACGATCAAGGGGCAAGGTCACACCGGCTACGTGCTGGAGTTGACTTCGCAAACCTGGCGCAGCGCGAAAGACGTAGATCGCCCGGTCTGGAAGCATTGGCTGACCGTCGTCAAACCGGACAAGGTCGCCGACGGCAGCGCAGGCAGGAGTGCGCTGCTTTACATCGGCAGCGGCAACAACAACAACCCAGCGCCGACGACGATTTCAGAGCGCGCGGCGATGATCGCCAACGACACCAACACCGTCGTGGCCGAATTGGGCATGGTGCCGAATCAGCCGTTGCGCTTCACCGATTCGCCGGATAAGGCGCGTTCGGAAGACGACCTGATCGCTTACACGCGGGTCAAACACTTTACGACCAAAGACGATTTCTGGCTGGTGCGGCTGGCGATGGTCAAGAGCGGTGTGCGCGCAATGGACGCCGTGCAGGAATTCATGGCAAGTGAGGCGGGCGGCAAAATCAAAATTGACCAGTTCGCCGTCACCGGCGGATCGAAGCGCGGCTGGACGGCGTGGCTGGTGGGCACGGTGGACAAACGCGTGATCGCCATTGCGCCCATGGTGATTGACGCGCTCAACAGCGAAGCCATCACGCGCCATCATTTCGAGGTCTATGGTTTCTTTTCATCGGCGCTCAACGATTACGTCAACCACGGCTTGTTTCCACACAAGATCGGCACGCCGGAATATCGGGCCGTGCTGGGCATCGAAGACCCCTTCAATTACCGCACGCGCGCGCGGCTGAAATTGCCGAAGTTCATGATCAACGCCAGCGGCGACGAATTCTTCCTGCCCGACAATTCGCAGTTTTATTTCGGCGAGTTGCCGGAGGAGAAACATATTCGTTATGTGCCAAACGCCAAGCACAATCTGGCGGGGTCGGATGCGTTGCAAAGTCTGGCGGCGTTTTATCAGGCCGTCATCACCAACAAACCGCGCCCGCACTTCACCTGGCGCAAGACGGCGGATGGCACGCTGACAGTGACTGTGAAAGACAAGCCGCGCGAAGTGAACCTGTGGCAGGCGACGAATCCGAAGGCGCGCGATTTCCGCTTGGACGTGATCGGCAAGGCGTACACGAGCACGCCGTTGCAGGCCGAACCGAACGGCACGTATGTGGGCCGCGTGGCGAAACCGGCGAGCGGCTACACGGCGTTTTTTGTCGAGTTGGTTTATGACAGCGGCGGCAAGTATCCGTTCAAGTTCACGACCGAAGTCAGCGTCGTGCCGGATGTCGCGCCGCATAAGTGGGAAGAGGCCGCAAAGAAATACGAAGCGACCAAAATGAAATAAAGCCGGAGGAACCTATGCAAAAACTATACGCAATCCTGTTGTTGGCGCTGCTGAGCGCGCCCGCGTTGGCCCAGGAAAAAGACGCCATCGCCAAAAAAGCCGAGAAGCTGCACTTCGCGTCCATCGTGCTCGACACGCACATTGACACGACGCCGCGCTTGCAACGCGAAGGCTGGCAGTTCACCGAAGAGCACGCCGATGGCGCGGTGGATTTGCCGCGCATGAAAAAGGGCGGTCTGAATGGACTGTTCTTTTCGATCTTCATGTCCGGCACGGTGACGGGGCCGAAGGCCGTCAACGACGCCGTCGAACGCATCGCCGCCGTGCACAAACTGGCCGCCGATCTGCCCGACCAAGTGATGCTGTGCCGCACCGCCGCCGACGTGAAACTCGCGCACAAACAAAAAAAGATCGCCACGCTGCTGGGCATGGAAGGCGGGCATATGATCAACAACAGCCTGCCGGTGTTGCGCATGTACGCCGAATTGGGCGTGCGCTATTTGACGCTGACGCATTCGGTCAACACCGACTGGGCCGATTCGTCGGGCGATACGCCGAAGCACAACGGCTTGACCGATTTCGGCAAAGACGTGGTGCGCGAGTTGAACAAACTGGGCGTGCTGGTGGACATCTCGCACGTGGCGGACAAAACGTTTTTCGACGCGCTGGCCGTCAGCACGGCGCCGATGATCGCGTCGCATTCGTCGTGCCGGGCGCTCTCCGGTCACCCGCGCAACATGACCGACGAGATGATCAAGGCGCTGGCGGCCAAGGGCGGCGTGATTCAGATCAACTATCTGGACGGGTTTATTGACGAGGGGCTGTATCAATACGGGCTGAAAACCCGCGAAGCCACGCAGGCAGTGATGGCGCAACTCGGCGGCCCCAGCCAGGAAAACCGCGCAAAGGCCCGCGAAGAGGTTGCCAAGCAATTCGGCCCCGCGCCCAAGGTGTCGTGGGAAAAGATCGTCGAACACCTTGACCACGCGGTGAAGCTGGTCGGCGCCGATCACGTCGGCTTGGGTTCGGATTTCGATGGCGGCTCGATGCCCGAAGGGATGAAGGATTGCACGCAGTTGCCGAAAATCACCGAGGCGCTCTTGCGCAAGGGTTATGCGGAAAAAGACATCCGCAAGATTTTGGGCGAGAACATAGTACGGTTGTTGGGCGAGGTGGAGAAGGCGGCGGCGCGCTTGGGCAAGAAGTAAGTCTAATGCGGGTGTGCCCGCCAGAATGTTGGCACACCCAGGTTGAAAACCTTGTCATTACCCAGATCTTTTCACTTCGGTGAATCCCACCAGCGGAAGCTGGTGGATTGTTCACGTCCTGCCTGCGTCGCCGCGCCGGTTGGACTTGAAGTATCCACCAGCTTCCGCTGGTGGGATTAGGCTGACAGCCCTGTTGTTGTAGGCTGGACGTGAAGTATCCACCACCTGCCGGTGGTGGGATTACAGAAACTAAAAAGATTTGGGAATGACAAAGGTTGAAAACCCGGCCCGCATTGCCCACAATCCGCCGCATCCAAAACGCAATTCCACTCGCATCAGAAACCAACTGGAGGTTCCGCATGAAATTCCGGCTCGCTCTGTTTGTCATCGTCTGCATCATGATTGGTCACGCCACGCTTGGCGGTTATGCGCAGCAAATTTCCACCAACCTTTACCAATCCTTGCGCTGGCGCTGTATCGGCCCTTTTCGCGCGGGCCGCACCGTTGGCGCGGTCGGCATTCCGTCGCAACCCAATACCTTTTTCATCGGCGTCAACAATGGCGGCGTCTGGAAGACCACCGACGCCGGGCGCACCTGGCAGCCGATCTTCGATGACCAGCCGACCGGCTCCATCGGCGACGTGGCTGTGTGCGAAGCGCAGCCGAATGTGATTTATGTCGGCAGCGGCGAAGGCTTGCCGTTGCGGCCTGATCTGTCGGTGGGCGACGGCGTCTACAAATCCACCGACGGCGGCAAGACCTGGAAGAATATGGGACTGCGCGATGGACAACAGATTGGCGGCCTCGTCGTTGATCCGAAAAATCCGAACCGCGTGTTCGTCGCGGTTTGCGGTCACCCCTTCGGCCCGAACAAAGAGCGCGGCGTTTATCGTTCGCTCGACGGCGGCGCGACCTGGCAGCAGGTGCTGTTCAAGGACGAGAACGTCGGCGCGATTCAAGTCGAGTTCGACCCGAACAACACCAACACGCTTTACGCCGATCTTTACGAAGTCCGCCACGGCCCCTGGGAAAACGGCCAGTGGCAGGGGCCGGGCAGCGGCTTGTACAAATCCACCGACGGCGGCGCGACGTGGAGGCCGTTGACCAAAGGCTTGCCGACGTTTGAACAAGGGCTGGGCCGCATCGGCTTCGGCATTGCGCGCAGCAATTCAAACATCATTTACGCGACGGTGGACGCCAATCCGCAAACCGGCGGCATTTATCGCAGCGATGACGCGGGCGAATCGTGGCGCAAGGTGAGCAACGATCAACGCACCTGGGGACGCGGCAGCGATTTCGCCGAGATTCGCCCGCACCCGAAAAACCCTGACATCGTTTTCGTCGCCAACACGGCTTCGTATAAATCCACCGATGGCGGCAAGACGTTCACGGGTTTCAAAGGCGCGCCCGGCGGCGATGATTACCATCGCATCTGGATCAATCCCGAACAGCCCGACGTGATGCTCTTTGCCAGCGACCAGGGCGCGACGATCACCGTCAACGGCGGCGCGACTTGGAGCAGTTGGTACAACCAGCCGACGGCGCAGATGTATCACGTCATCACCGACAACCGCTGGCCCTATTGGGTCTACAGCGGGCAACAGGAAAGCGGTTCAGTGGCGGTGGCCTCGCGCGGCGATTACGGCGCGATCACCTGGCGCGATTGGCGCACCGTAGGCGTAGAGGAATACGGCTACGTCGCGCCCGACCCGCTGAACCCTGAGATCATCTACGGCGGCAAGATCACGCGCTACGATTGGCGGACCGGCCAGGTGCAAAACATCGCGCCCCAAGCCGGTGGACGCGGCGGTGGCGGCGCGTATCGCTTCCTGCGCACCGCGCCCGTCATCTTTTCGCCGGTGGATAACAAGACGCTTTATTACGCGGGCAACGTGCTGTTCAAAACGCTGGATGGCGGCCAGAGCTGGGAAGTCATCAGCCCCGACCTGTCGCGCGAGAAATACGACGTGCCCGAAGTCATCGGCAAATACCGCACGCCTGAAATGTCTTCTGGCCCAGGAGGTATGCCACGGCGCGGCGTGATCTACACCATCGCGCCTTCGCACAAAACGCTCAACACAATTTGGGCCGGCACCGATGACGGCTTGATTCATCGCACGACCGACGGCGGCAAGAACTGGACGAACGTCACGCCGCCTGCCTTGATGTCGTGGATGAAAGTCTCGTTGATGGACGCCTCGCACTTCGATGACGACACGGCATACGCCGCGATCAACACGCTGCGGCTGGATGATCTGCGGCCGCACATTTACCGCACGCACGACGGCGGGAAGACCTGGCAGCACATCACCAACGGAATCCCCGACGGCACGATCGTCAATGTCGTGCGCGAAGACCCGCAACGCAAAGGCTTGTTGTATGCAGGCACGGAGCAAGCTGTCTATTTTTCGGCGGACGATGGCGAGCATTGGCAATCGTTGCGTTTGAATATGCCCGCGAGTTCGATACGCGACTTGGTCATCAAGGATGACGACGTGGTCGTCGGCACGCACGGCCGCTCGTTCTGGATTCTGGACGACATCACGCCGCTGCGGCAGCTCAACGCACAGGTCGCGCAAGCCGATGCCTTTCTCTTCAAGCCGCAAACCGCGATTCGCGTGCGCCGCAGCCAGAACACCGATACGCCGATTCCGCCCGAAGAACCGATGGGCCAGAATCCGCCCGACGGCGCGCTCATCAATTACTGGCTCAAGGCCGGCGCGCGCGAAGCCACGCTGGAAATTCTGGATCGTGCGGGCCAGCTTGTGCGCCGTTATTCCAGCGCCGATCAGCCCGACATTGTTGACCCGAAGACGCAAGCCTATCCCGAATACTGGTTTCGCGCGCCGCGCATTCTGCCCAACCAGGCCGGCATGCAGCGCTGGGTGTGGAATCTGCGTTACACGCCGCCCACCGGATTGCCGCGCGCTTACCCGATGACCGCGATTTACCGCGACACCCCGCCCACGCCCGAAGGGCCGTTGGCGCAACCGGGCGATTACACGGTGCGGCTGACGGTGGATGGCAAGAGCTACACACAACCGCTCACCCTGAAACTCGATCCGCGCGTGACCGCCGCGCCCGCCGCATTGGCGGAACAAAGCGAATTGACGCTGCTCTGTTATCAAGGCCTCAACCGTGTGCGCGCCGTGCAAGCCGAGATCGGCAAACTGAAAACGCAAGTGACCGCGTTGAAAACCCGCGCGGGTCAAGGGGCAATGACAGACGCGCTCATTGCGTTTGAACAGAAACTGACCGGCCTTGAAGGCGCTGCTGGGGGCTTTCGCGGCGGTGGCGGCGGCGGCGGTGGAGCGGGCATCGCGCGTTTGGCGGGCGAGTTCCTATCCATTATGAATCTGGTCGGTGAGGTTGACGCGCAACCCACCACGCAGGCCAAGGCGGCGGCGCAAGCGTTGCAAAAATCGCTGGATGACCAATTGGCGCGCTGGCAAACGCTCAAAGGCGATGAGGTCAACAAACTCAACGCGCAATTGCGGCAAGCGGGTTTGCCGCTGCTGGTTCAATGATTCCTGGGTCCGCAACTCTTCCAGCGCGCGGGCTTGGCGAGGGACGCAGTTTTCGTTTCTCTTGATGTTGAGTTTGCCGGGCGACACGTGGTTGCGGCTGATCGTCTGGTTGTTGATCGGCTTCGTGAGCCACTTCAGCGACAGCCGCCACCGCCGGCACCCGCGTGCAAATGCAGCAGCGTTCAGACACGACTTGGAACGTTAGCTGGAACCGCTTTAACGCCAAGACGCCAAGAGCGCCAAGTAGGATCAAAAGGGGTCTGAAGGACAACTGCCTCCCATTTTTCCCCGCAGCGTTCTTGGCGTTGAATTCGTATTCAGGTTTCAAGCCGTAATAAGAACCTGTTCCCAAGAAGCGACACGAAGGGGCACGAAGAATGACTTGGTTTTCTTCGGTGCGCCAGTAACTCGGTTCGATCTGGTCGGGTGAAACGTCCCGACCCTGGAAATTGCCCGTT
>JANOWX010001204.1:0-8485 GCA_031418175.1 Acidobacteriota bacterium
CACGAAGAAACGAAGAGCACGAAGAGAAAGGAAGAATAGCGATAGGGAGAAAGGCGCACAGCCACTTTATCGTTCTTCCCTTCTTCGTGCTCTTTGTCGCTTCGTGGTTATCCTTCCTCAATATGTTCGTCTTGATAAAACAAATACCGGCTATTGCCGCCATCGTGCCCGGCTTCAAAGCCCGCGCAATACAGTCCCTCAGCCAGCAGCGATTGAAAGCCGCTGCGCACTTTGAATTGCCATGCGCGCGCGGCCTCCATGTCTTCTTTCTTCAGCGTATCAATGTCGTAAGGAACTTCGACCGCCGCGACGGGCGCGTCTGCGCGGCGTTTGCCCGCCAGCGCATTAGCGACGTGCGCCGATTGCACCCACCATTCGACAAAGAGCCGGTCGGTGTCCAGCCCACGCCACATCTCGCTGGTGCTGAAATTGCCGTAGTAGTTGACGTGATACGTCCGCACCACCGCGCCCAGTTTGTTAATGTTCAGATTGGCGTTGCGCGAGAGCAGCGGGTCGAACGTCCATTTGACCGGCCAGACGCCGATGCGCCGCGCGTGTTCGTGCTGGGCTAATTTCAACTTGTGGCCGATGCCCGCGTTTTGCAGCCCCGGCAACACGGCGGCCATGTGCGAATAGATGAACGGGCGTTTGTTTGTGTCGAAGGCGGGCAACGCGTGCGAAAAGCCCAGCATTTTCCCAGCCGGGTCAAATGCGCCGTAGGTAAACCCGCCGCTGTGCATCGTGATGACGAAGGCACGCACGGGCGTGACTTCGGCGTCGGGAAAGCGCCAGACGATGCGCTGCATCTCGACGCATTGATCGAAATCTTCGATGGCTTGGCACAGCCGGATCGTGTAATCAGATGTCATAACGTGTGTGATTTGGTGAAGGCAAAGCAATCGAACCACGGGGACACGGGGAACACAGGGGAAAACCTGCGCAGAGCCTGTTGTTCTTTCTTCCCCGTGTCCCAGTGCTCCCCGTGGTTTATTCCAGCCAAAATCGAATTAGCGCAGAAAATCTTCCAGCCGCACCGCCGCCTCGGTCTTCTCGTCCCGATACTTGACGATGATCGGCGCGTAAACCGACAGTCCCCACTCTCGCGCCGCGCCAACCTTGATCGCGCGCGCGCCGGGCACGACGACCGCGCCCGCCGGGACTTCCAGCGGCTGGTCGCCCGTGCGCCGGTAAATCGTTTCGCGCACCGCGTCGAAGATCGGCGTCGAACCGTTGAGGATCACGCCCGAACCCAGGATCGCCCGTTCGCGCACGATCGTGCCTTCATAAACGCCGCAGTTGCCGCCGACCAGCACGTCGTCTTCGATGATGACGGGCAGCGCGCCGACGGGTTCGAGCACGCCGCCGATTTGGGCCGCCGCGCTGACGTGGCAACGCTTGCCGATTTGCGCGCACGAACCGATCAGCGCGTGCGAATCCACCATCGTGCCGTCATCCACATAAGCGCCCGTGTTGATATACGCGGGCGGCATGATCGTCACGCCCTGGCCCAGGTAAGCGCCGTCGCGCACGGTCGTCCCGCCCGGCACGATGCGCACGCCGCTGTTGATGGTCAGCCGCTTGGTCGGATAAGTGTTTTTGTCGAAATAGCGAAACGTGTTGTCTATCGAATAATCAATCAGCCCGCCCAGGCGAAAGCCGAGCAGGATGCCGCGTTTGACCCATTGCTGCACTTGCCATTGGCCCGCTTCATCGCGGCTGGCGGCGCGGATTTGGCCGCGGTTGAGCGCGGTTTTGAATTCGTCGAAGACCACCAAGGCTTCCTGCCTGGTATCGCCGGTCAACTCGGCAACGGGGAGTTCGAAATACTTCTCAACATTTGCTGCTAACTTGTCGGTCATCTTAAACACTCACTTCTGGCACTCACTCCTGGCATTAGTTGCTGGCTTGTAATTGCAACCATTCATCAATCACCGGATACGCCTCGCGCGGCACCTCATGCCCGGCGTCAAACATCCGCAATGTCACCGATTTTGCGCGGCGTTCCAGTGCCGCCGCATTTTGCCCGATGCGTTCGGGGCTGTAAAACTCATCGCGTTCGCCCGCCACCACCAGCACATCCAGCGCGCCGCTGGCGTACTTCCCTTCGCTTTCCCAATCGCCCGGAATGCCGCCGCAAATCGCCACGACGCCGCGAATCTGTTCGGGATGGGTGAACGCAAACCGGAAATTCACGCCGCACGCTTGCGAAAAGCCGAGCAGGAAAACGCGCGCCGGATCAATCGTGCCCGCTGCCGTTTGGTCGGCGATGATCTGGCGCACCAACCGGTGATGCAATTCAACGGACTCTTCCGGCTTGAAATTGCTCAGCCAGCCGAAGCCGTAACCAAGCTTCGGATTCTCTTTGGTCGGCATGACCAGATGTTGATGTGGACCTTGCAGCGCGGCGATGACGAAGTCGGTCTCGTTGATGCGCCGCAGCAGTTTCAGCATCGAGCTTTTGTCGCCGCCGTAGCCGTGCATAGCGATTACCAATGATCTGGGCGTTGCACCGTCGGGGACGTATAGATCGTAGTAACACGCGAATTCCTGCACGATGCGACGTTCGATAGGTTCGGGCATGCTTGCTTCTCCTTCTCAGCTTGGCCTTTCAAATAGGCGCTCAAGATAAAACGCGAATGGCGCGGATGCAACGAAGCGGCGTGCTCAGCTTTGCTTCACGCTACGTTGTCGCATCCGCGCCATCCGCGCCAGGGTAGGACGGACTTTAATCTGTCCGTTGCCGTAGGACAGACTAAAGTCCGTCCTACCTGGGCCGCTTTAGAAATTCAAGCGCGCCGCAAACTGGAACGCGCGCGGCCCGCCCGTGCCGAAGATTTGGTTGACGCGATTGCTGGGCTGGCCAAAGGTCGCCTGTTGCACTTGCCCGGGCTGCACGACCGCATTCAACCCGCTGCCGTAGCCGGTCAGGTTGGCGATGTTGAAGATGTTGAAGCCTTCGGCAATGAGCGAAAGTTGTCGCCGTTCGCCGAGTGAAATGCGCCGCGTGAGCCGCGCGTCTTGCGAAAAGAACGGATCGCCGTTCCCAATCTTATCCGGCAAAAAGATCAGCGGGATCACTTGGTTTGCTGGGGTACGGACGCCGCATTTTTGCACACCCGCCACATAGATAGTGCATTGGGCTCGCTGCGCAGTGGTGGCCGTTGAAGGAACATCTTTCGCGAGCGCACTGTATTTCTCATTGTGTGCGGCAACCGCCTTCCGAATGTCGTCAGCATCCAACCCACGCCCGAACTTGTTCCAGCCGATGCCGGGCAGCAGATAACGCGAATTGCCATCGCCATCAATGTCCAAGCCCAGAGTCGGATTCAACGTGGGACGGCTGCGCATATCCGAGATCAACCCAAGCATCCAGGTGTTGAGCAAACCGCGTAACAGCTTATTGCTACCTTTGAAGCGCGGCACTTCATAGAAGCCGCTGAAGGTAAACCGGTGCGGAATGTCGTTGCCGGCAATGCCGCGCGTCTCATACAAATTATCTGGCGTGACGCCGCCCACGCCGACATTCACGTTGTTCACGTAACGCGACAGCGCGTATGAACCGGTGAATTGCAAGCCATTCGAGAAGCGTTTGTCGAGCTTCATCAACAGTCCGGTGTAGCGCGTGTTGATGCCCGACCAATACCCCAGAATCGCCCCCGACGAGCAGGGGAACTTGGGCGTATTCAATTGCGTGACGTTCGTGCAAAACGGCATGACGGGCGTTTGCGCAAACGTTACGACCTGCGTGATGGGGTCAACGGCAGTCACGGTGGGCCGCGTCGAGCGATTGAGGTCTACGCCGAATCCGGCTTCGGTGCCGCCGAAATGGACGGCGCGGCGCATCACGAAATCCGCCGTCAAAATCATGTTGCGGCGCACTTCGCGCTGTATGCCCGCCGTGACGTGGAAGGTGTAGCCGGTGGTCAGGTCGCTCATGAAAATGCCTTCGCCCGCCGCGCCCAGCGCTTGTTTGGTGACTTCGATGCCGCGAATCGAAAGGTCCGTGCCCGTGCCCCAGCGCGCCAGCAGTTGGCTACGCAGGTCGGGTATCTGGGCAATCGCGGTCTGTCCAGTGAAGGTCGTCGGCTCGGTAAAATTCAACGTCGGCCCCTGCACGCGAGGCAAGCCGGTCGCCGGGTTGAGCGTCCCCGGAATGGGCGTGCCCGCAAAAGGATTGGGCGAGAGTTGCGAATTGAACGGCACTAGCCCATTGCCCGCCGGGCCCAGGAAGCCGCGCTCGCCCAGCCGCGTGTAAAACGAATTCGGCGAAGCGTGATAAATCCCCGACCCGCCGCGTATGACCGTCTTGTTCTGTTTGCCCAACGCCCAAGCCCAACCGATGGCCGGTTGGAAGTTGTTGTAGTCGTACCGCGTCGGACGCAAATCGGCGTTTGCCCCGCCCAGCAAGGGCCGCAGCCATTCGGGCTTGTCCAGATCGTGGCTGATGATGTTGTCGTCAAATGACCAAGCCATGCCGTAGCTGAAACTGAACTTCGGTTTGACCTGCCAGGTGTCTTGAAAATAGAGGCGGTAGGCGTCGTTGCGCGCGGCCTCTTTGCCACGGTAAGCGGGTGGCTGTTTGGCGTCGCCCACGCTGATCGAAATGTTGCCCTGAACCGGGAGCTTCAAAATATCAGCGAAGGTCGGCAGTCCCGCTGTCGCGGTGCGCAATGATGCAGGTAAGGCCGCGAACAAGGTTGTGTTCTGGGTGGCAATTGTTTCCGGCGCGTAAAGATTGAACGTTCCTTGATAGATGCGCGCCCAACTGCCGTGGCCGTAAAGGTGCTCCCAGTTGCCGCCGAAGCGGATGCGGTGCGCGCCTTTCTGCCAGTAGACGTTTTCATTGATCTGATAAGTGCGCAGCAGGCGGCTCTGGGTGACATTGTTGTCATTACCCAGCGTCAGGCCAAAGCCGCCGATGCGCGGCCCGTTCAGGTTGAAACAGTATTGCGGATTGCTGCACTCGTTCTCATCGGGCGGGCGCAGGCGATTGCTGAAGAACGAGTACGAAGCCCGAAACTCATTGACGAGCGTTGGCCTGAGTACGCTGGTCACGCCCACATTGGTCTGATCGGCGTAGTTGTTGCTGGAAGTCCAGGTGGATTCCAGACTGCCGCCGCCCGACAGGTTCTTGTTGCGATCCTGGCTGTAACGCAGGTAGAGGGTGTGTTTGCTATTGAGCCGGTAATCGAGCCGCGCGTTAAACAGCTTGCCCCGGAAAGGCAGTTGCCCGACGTGGCTAAACCCGGCAAAGAGCGGATTGACAAAGCTAATGGTTTGCGCGCCCACCTGGTTGGTGTATTCAAAGTTGGAGAAGAAGAAAAGCTTGTCCTTTTTGATCGGCCCGCCCAGGTTGACACCCAGGTTGCGCCGGGCGAAGAAGGGGTCAAACAACCGTTTGCGCAAATCGGGGTTGTTGACGCCGGGATTGAACGCGGTGGGATCGTCCGGCCGCCTGAACGCGGGAAAGGCCGCGATGTTATGGTCGCGGTAAAAGTAAAATGCGCTGCCGCGATATTGATTGCCGCCAGTGCGCGAAACGATGTTCACGCCGCCCCAGGCGCTGTTGCCGGTTGAGAGGTCAAAGTTGAAAGTCGAGATTTGAAACTCCTGCACCGTCTCCTGCGAGAAGTTCTGTGACGTGCCGCCCGTGATGCGGTCATTGACGTTGGCTCCATCAACCGAGATGCGCGTCTGTGATTGGGGGCTGCCGGCAATCGAGACGCGGAAATAGTTATTGACGCCCCCCGCACCAGGGTTGGCATCGAAAGTTACATCCACACCCGGTTCCAGGCTCGCCAATGACAGGAAGCTGCGCCCGTTGAGCGGCAGGTTCTCGATGCGTTCGCGCGTGATGACGCCGTCAACTTTGTAATCGCTGGTGTTGACCTGCGCCGAGTCCGCCGAGATGACGACCGTTTCCGTATTCGAGCCGACCGTCAACGCGAAGTTCTCTTCGACGCTGGCGCCGGTCAGCAGGGTGAAGGGTTTCAGCGTCTTCTGAAAGCCCCGTACCTCGATGGTCACTTCGTATTCGCCGGGCGGCAGGTTGTCTACGGCAAAGCTGCCTTCTTCGTTGGTGACGGCCTTGCGCACGGCGTTGGTGTTACGGTTCTTGACGGTAACCGCCGCATTGGGCAGCACGGCTCCGTTCGGATCGGTGACATTGCCGCGCAAGTTGCCGTTGGTGGTTTGCGCGTAAAGTAACGTGCTGCAGAAGAGTGAGAGAACAAGGCTGCCCAAAAGCAGCGAACTGCGTATCCGCATAGTCGGCCTCCATTTTTTGTACGGGCGTTTGCTGGTGCTGTGCTTAAATGCCGCCCCCGGAACGAGAGCGGTTGATGGTTTAGAAAATAGAACGTGATTACCTGTTCATCCCTAACTTGCCCAGCTTGTTTTTATCTGAAAATGAATGCTGCTTGACAGGGTTTGCGCTGCGCAGCTACTCTCCGCGCACCGGCCGCCTACCGGTCGGTAGGTAGTCTTAAAACGCGGGCATTATAGGCCCGCAATCACCGCAAGACAATTTTTTCAACAGCTATTTTTGCCGGGCGGCTGAGCCTGTTGGGCCCTTCCAAAAACAGTTCGGCAAAGGGCTTCATCTAACATCGTGAATATCGTCGTCTGTCTCAAACAAATCCTCGACCCGCTGGCGCCCGCGCGCGAATTCCGCGTGGACGCGGATAAGCGTGAAGCCGTGCGCGGGTCGGCCTCGCTCGTCACCAACATCTTTTGCGAAAACGCGCTGGAAACGGCGCTGCAATTCAAAGAGCGACTCGGCACGGGCAAAATCACCGCCTTGAGCTTCGGCGCGGAATCCGCCGAAGACACGCTGCGCAAGGCGCTGGCGATGAAAGCCGATGCCGCCGCGCTGGTCGTCAACGACGGCCATCCGCACCCCGACCCGCTAGCCGTCGCCCAAGTGCTGGCCGCCGCCATCGGCAAGCTGGGCGCGTTCGACGTGGTGCTGGCCGGGCGCGAATCGGGCGATTGGGGTGTCGGGCAAACCGCCGGGTTGCTGGCCGAAGTGCTGGGCGTCCCCTGTGTCTCGTTCGTGGATCACATCGAGAGCCCCAATAGTGCGGACGGCAAGTTGCGGCTGAAACGCCAGACCGACAATGGCTTTGAGATCGTCGAAGCCATGCCGCCATTGGTCGTCTCGATCACCAACGACGAACACAACGTGCCGCGCATCCCCAAAACGCGCGACGTGATGCTGTCCTTCCGCCAGCCGCTGACCAAATTCACGCTCGATGAATTGGGCGTTGACGCGGCGGCGGTTCGCGCGGGCGGCAGCTATTACGAAGTCGTTGAGTTGAGCATTCCGGTCAAGGATGTGACGTGCGAATTCGTCAGCGGCGACACGCTCGAACAAAAGGTCGAACAGTTTGCGCAGCGCGTGCTGGCGATCACCCGATCCTTGTGAGAAGCCTATGAGCAAAGTTGTGATCTGTCTTTTCGCCGCCGCCGGTTTTGACCCCGCGGCCCAAGGCGTCACCGGTGCGGGCCAACGGCTGGCCGAAGTGCTGGGCGGCCAATTGCACGCCGTCGTCATCGGCGCGCCTGACACTACGCTGCAAGCGGCACTGGTGCCGCTGACGCAAACGCTGACCACGCTCACGCTGGATGAATACCAGCCGGAGCCGTGCCTGGCCGCGCTTGTGCAGGTCTGCCGCGAACGCGCGCCGCACGCCGTGCTCTTCGGCAACGACACTTACAGCCAAGAACTCGCGCCGCGGCTGGCCTACCGGCTGGGCGGCAGCGCGGTGGCCGATGGCGTCGAGCTTTTGCCCGATGGTGACAAACTGCGCGTCAAACGTGCGGTCTATGGCGGCAAGGCGGTGGCGACGATTGAATTGAAACGTGCGCCCGCCGTGGTCTGGTTACGCGCGCGCGCCTTCGAGCCTGCCGCACAACGCGAAGGCGTCAACGCTGAACTCATTCAAGTCACGCCCACACCCGCCGCCGCCGCGACGCGCATCATCGAACGCAAGAGTGAAGCCGCTGGCGAGGCGCGCTTGGAAGACGCCGCCGTCATCGTTTCGGGCGGCCGCGGTTTGGGCGGGCCAGAACCGTTTGAAGATTTGAAAGCATTGGCCGCCGTCCTTAATGCGCAAGTCGCGGCCTCGCGCGCGGCCTGCGATTCGGGCTGGTGTCCGCCGACGTGGCAGGTCGGGCAAACAGGCAAGAAGGTCGCGCCGGGCCTTTATCTCGCCGTCGCCATCAGCGGCGCGAGCCAGCATCTGGCCGGCATCTCCGACGCCAAGAACATCGCGGCGATCAATACCGATGCCGATGCGCCGATCTTCAAACATTGCCGGTTTGGGATTGTCGAGGATTACAAGAAGGTCGTTCCGTTGTTGAAAGAGAAACTGGCGGCGGCCAAAGGCTAATACTCCGACGCGCAGCGTCTTTGGAGTGCGCGCGGCACAGGCCGCCGCTTTGGTAGGCCCTTGATCGTCCAATAACAAAGGGGCTACCAAAG
>JANOWX010001205.1:0-2196 GCA_031418175.1 Acidobacteriota bacterium
GCGCTTCCAGCGTGCGGTCTCGGCGGCAGACGTCTTCCGTACGGTAGGAGTGGGGCAGCTGCCGAGACCGCACGCAGGAAGCGCTGCGTACCCAGGCTCAGAGCAAGCCGCGCTCTTTCACTTCCAAATACTTATTCACCAACTGCAACGACAAATTCCCCGCCGGCACGTCCAGCGCCAAGCCGCCCAATTCGGTAATGCGCGCCAGCGCCTCTTCGCGTTGTTGCAACAGCTCTTCGGCCACGCTTTGTTGATAGACATCTCTGACCGTGCGCGGCGTTTGGGCGACCAGGGCACGCAGATCGTTATCGCCGATGGTCACGATCAGCGGCAGGTGGCGCGGCAGCAGCGTTTCGGTGTAAGTCAGCAATTCCGCCGAGGCTTCCCGGTCCACCAGGTCGGTCAGGATGATGACGAGCGAGCGTCGCTTGCAATGTTTGGCCAGGTATTGAAACGCGCGCGCATACGACGGTTCGATCATCTGCGCCTTGACGTTGTAAAGGGCTTCGAGCAGCGCGCTCATCTGGGCGTGGCCGCGTTGGGGCGGCAAATACGTCGTGACCTGGCGATTGAAAACCAACAGGCCGATGTTGTCGCCGCCGCTGGTTGCTACATAACCAATCGCCAGCGCCGCGTTGATGGCGTGATCGAGTTTGGCTAAGCGGTCAATGCGCGAAGTCATCAGGCGGCCCGCGTCCAACATCACGACGATGCTTTGATTGCGCTCGACCTGATATTGCTTGGTCGTCAAGCGGCCCCGGCGCGCGGTCGTCGCCCAGGCGATATGGCGCAACTCATCGCCGGGCACGTAATCGCGCAGGCTTTCGAATTCGCGGCCCTGCCCGCGCAGACGCACGCGGCGCAAGCCAGTTTGTAAGAGGCGATTGCGCTGGGCCTGCAATTCGTATTTACGCGCTTCGTGCAGGTTGGGATAGACCTTGACGTGCTGCGCCGCCGGAATGGCAGCCTGCTTGATCACCAAGCCCCAGGGCGCGGGCCAGCGCAAGACGACATCGCCGAAGTGATAATCGCCGCGCGCTGCGGCAAACAGTTTGTAATGGACGCGCGCTTCAAAAGGCTGTTTGGCAGGCAAGCCAAAGGAACTCGCCGAAGGCTGCCGCACGGGCGTGGCGGTCAGCACGCGTTCGCCGCGCAATTCCAGTTCGGGCGGATATTCGTCTTTGAGCGTGAAGCTAAGCTGGCGCGGCAGGTGATGGCTGATCGTAATCTCGACTTCATTTTCGGCCCCGATCATGAAGCGGCTGGGCAAATGGCGTTTGACCTCCAACATCGCGGCATCTTCAGTTTGCCGTGAATCCCACCAGGCCAGCACCAGCAACAGCAGATCATACGCAAGCAAGCCCCAGCGCAGCGCCGGTTGGTCCCAGACAAAGGCCAACGGCAACGCGCCCAGTACGATCAGGATGAAGAAACGCCAGGTGAAAATCATCGGTAAAAGCAAAAAGCAAAAGGCAAAAGGCAAAAATCAAAAATCAAAACAGCCAGCGCCGTCCTTTTGCTTTTTGATTTTTGACTTTTGCCTTTTGCTTTCATCAGCGTGGCACTTCGACCGCCGTCAGGATTTCGTCGAGCACGGCATCGGGGGTCAATCCGTCAATCTCGGCTTCAGAGCGCAGCAGCACGCGGTGGCGCAGGGCCGGGCGGGCGACATCGCGCACATCGTCCGGCGTGACGTAATCACGGCCACGCATGGCGGCCAGCGCTTTGCTCGCGAGTAACAACGCCACTGAGGCGCGCGGGCTCGCGCCCCAGAGCAGATTCGGATTTTCGCGCGTGCGGCGCACCAACGTGACCAGGTAATTTTGAATCCCCGGTTCGACGCGCACTTGCCGCACATAGGCGCGGCATTGCGGAATGACGGCGGGGTCATCCAACGGTTCCAGGTTCACCGCTTCGAGCTTGCGGGCGTTAAACCCGGCCTGCCAATTGGCCACGACCTGCAGTTCCTGTTCGTGTGTTGGATATTGAATCAGGATTTTGAGCAGGAAGCGATCTAGTTGCGCTTCGGGCAAAGGGTAAGTGCCTTCGTATTCAATCGGATTTTCAGTCGCCAGCACCAAAAAGAGCGGTGAAAGCGGATGGCTTTCGCCATCAATGGTCACCTGGCGCTCTTCCATCGCTTCCAACAGGGCGGCCTGCGTCTTGGGCGGCGTGCGATTGATTTCGTCGGCCAGC
>JANOWX010001206.1:0-7914 GCA_031418175.1 Acidobacteriota bacterium
TTGAAGCGTTCCAGGTATTCCCACTCACCGGGCAGTGTGCATTCGCGGCGCAGCAGTTCGTAAAGCACGTTGTGGCCGCGCACGATGGCTTTGTCGAGCGCGCGTTGCAGCAGGGCGGGCGTGACGGCGTGGGCTTCTTCTGCGTTGACCAAATCCACCAGCGTCTCGGCGATGAGTTGGACGAGGTGCGGCCAGCCGCCCGCCTGCGCGTGTATGTAATCAATCCCGCTGCCTTCGGCTTCACTCGCAGGAGGACCCCAGAACGCGGCGTCGAAGCGCGGGCGTTTGGCTTCGTTGCCCCGCCACAGCGAGGAGTGTTTGAGCGGTTCGGTCAGCAGCAAGCGCGTTTCGGCCAGGGTGAAGGCGGGCACTTCGATGGTGCGCGCGCTGACCAGCGCCGAAGTCCAGCCAGGGTTAGAGGCGTGCGGCAATTCGGTGATCTCGTGGCTGCCCGCGAAAATTCGCTGTAACGCTTTTATCTCAAGCCAATAACTGATGACCTGAATTACGGCATTCCCATAGATCTCTTCAGGGCTTCAACAGCTAAGTCTTTGCCGATTTCCCTGGCATAGTCTAACGTCCACTTGCCAGCTACTTTCAGGTGCTCTATGACCTGAGAGCTATCCTTTTCCTGAGCAGCAAATTCTGCTTTGGCAAGCTCGCCGCTCGCAATTGCTGCTTGTGGAGATAAATCTTGCGTCTTCGTTATTGCCTGTCTGAGTTCGGAGAGTTCTGTTGCAAGGGCCGCTAAATCAATTGATTGTTCTAACTGATACACAGGCTGATTAAAAACAGTTTCCCCCAGCGAACTCGCGTGCCCTGAAACGTTATATTTATCCCCCATGTATGAGTCACCCTGAACATTTATTTGTTTGGGGCTTGCTGAAAGAAGTAACTGCTCTTTAAACCAAAAGCGCAGTTCATTAAGCCGCGACTCCAACATATATCTTTGCTTCTCTTCGGAAAGTAGCTTTCTTTCAAACTCAATCGCACGCTTAGATGTTACCTCTATCTCCGCTTTGAGTTGTTTTAGCTGGTCCTCGGATTGATCGTCAGCATCTTCAATTGCTAATTCAACAATAGCTCCGCCAGACTCCTCATAGAGGTGCATAAATCGCAACCTGCACCCTTGATGCGAATCTTCCAAATAATTGATCAGGGGATGAAGCATGTTAATTTCAAGCGGGGTTATACCATCCTTGTAAAATAGCCTTACTCTAACTTTCTCCTTGTATAACCTTTCAAAGTCACCTGAGCTATAAACAGTCAGGTCTTCCATCTTCTCATCCCAATAAATAGATTCGCATATTACGCCTTTGATTGACCAACCAGCCCGTGAGGTTTCCCAAAGACAAGCTTTGGTTAAATTCGCACTATCCAATTTAACGCGGATAAGTTGTGTGCCGTGAAGACAGGCCTCCCGAATATCTGCCCCGGTGAGGTTTGCCCCAATAAGGTCTGCTCCGCTGAGGTTAGCCCGGCGGAGATCTGCTTCGCGGAGGTCTGCCTCATTGAGATTTGTTTCTTGAAGGTCTGCCTCTCGGAGGTTTACCTCTCGGAGGTTTACCCCAAAAAGATTTGTCCCACGTAGATTAGCTCTACGAAGATTTGCATTATGGAGGTTTACTTTAATGAAGGTTGACTCACTGAGGTCTGCCCCAGTGAGGTTTGCATTGCAGAACACTGCTTCACTGACGAGTACCTCTTGGAGGTTTGTCCTAGTGAAATTCGCCCCAGTTAGGTTTGCCTTGCGAAGTATTGCTTCGGACATAGTTGCACAACTGAAATTTGCGTCAGTTAGATCAGCCTCGGAGAGGTCCGCCCTGTATAGTTTTGCCTCCCTGAAATCTACCCCACGAAGGTCTGCGCCAATAAGTTCTACTTTGTTAAGGTCTGGCTGTATATCTGGATTGTCTTTCCGCCATTGATTCCATTGCTCGACATTTTGAAGGAGTATTGCTAAATGCTTTTCATCGGCCATAATTTTCAACCTCATGAGTCAGTTTGCGTTTTGAGTTAGAACCCTAACCGCAACCCAAACCGCACATTTCGACTCGGCGTTTGCGTATTGGAGATGCGTCCGCAGTCACAGGCTTTGAGCATCTCTTCGATCAGCCCTTTGCGCGAAGCCGTTGCGCCGCGATCCAAATCCACGATGCCGAGGTCTTTCAAATGCTCGGCTTGCAGATGCGCGATCAATTCGCGCCACTTGGGTTTGCCGGTCACGACCAGATTGACCGATTGGCCGCGTCCCAGCAATTGCCGCGCTTCGTCCCGCGCCCGCAACCAGACCGGCGCGTCGGCTCCCAAATCGGCTTCACAACCCGCGAGCACCTTGTCCCACGGCGCGGCACTGCTGTCATCGCCCAGATCAATCCAGATGCGTTTGTTGATCTCGGCGGGCACTGCACACGTTGCGCGGACGATGGGCACGATGGGTTGTTTGCGCCGCAGGGCGCGCTTCATTTCGTGAACGCAGTAATCGCTGGCGAGGTAATCGGGCGTCAGCACCAGCACCGCGCAATCGGCGGCGTCCTGATAGCCATCCATTTCGCCGGCGACCGAGCGGCCCGCGCCAAACTTTTCGTAATCAATAATGACTTCCGCGCCGCCGTACCGCAGGCAGGGAACCAGGCGGTCGCACCCAATCGGCTTGGTGATGGCGGTAGCTGATGAAGACTTTCTTGGGCATGGCGGTTGAGCGCGTTCGACAAATTCCAATGCGGTTCGTCAGGCCATTGGGGCTGATGCGTTACTGTCTTGCGTCGTTTGGCCTGACGGGCGGGTACTCTAACACAGGCGGAACAAAAGAAAAGCTAACGGTTCCGCAGTTCATCACTCGTCTCATCTCGCGGGCACAGGCACGTCGCCGTTCTGCCCCAACGTTTGAACCAGTAACGAGCCGTTGGTGCTGCGTATCACGAACCAGGTCGCAATCGCAGGCCGCCAGACGGCGACATCCGCTTTGCCATCGCCGTCGAAATCGGCGGGCGCGGGCACGTCGTTGTAAGGCGCGTAATTGGCACCCCAGTATTGCGTGAGCACTTGATTGTCCGTGCTTTTGCGGATGTACCAGTTCGAATCCTGGCCGCGCCAGACCGCGCAATCGGTCTTGCCGTCGCCGTCGTAATCGGCTTGCACCGGCACGTCGAAATAGGGCGCGTAGCCCGCGCCCCAGGCGATTGCTTGCGTGCCGCCCGAACTGTTCTTGATGTACCAGGTACCGTTGCCGGGCCGCCAAACGGCAAAGTCGGTGAGGCCGTCGCCGTCGTAATCGCCCGGCACAGGCTTGTCGCCGTTGCTACCCCAGGTGGCGGCCAGGTAGCCGCCATCGGAACTCTTCAGCACATAAAACGTCCCGGTCGCGGGCCGCCACACGGCGACATCGGTTTTGCCGTCGCCGTCATAATCGCCGGGCACCGGCACATCGAAATAAGGCGCATAGCTGGCCCCGAAGAATTGCCCTAGGAACTGCCCATCCGAAGATTTGCGGATGTACCAAGTGCTATCGCCGCCGCGCCAAACGGCGTGATCAATTTTGCCATCGCCGTCGTAATCGCCCGGCACAATTACATCGAAGTAAGGCGCATAGCCCGCGCCCCAAGGCGTCGTTTGCAAGGCGCTGTCAGAACTGTTGAGCGTGTACCAAGTGCCGTTCGAGCCGCGCCAGACGCTCAGATCGCTGCGGCCATCGCCGTCGAAATCGGCCGTTGCCAAACGCCGCACGGTCAGCGCCAATTCGCGCGCCGCCGTGCAGCCCGCCGCATCGGTGGCTCTGACGGTGAAGTTGAAAACGCCCGCTTGCCCGGGCGCGCCGCCGAGCGTGCCACTGGTCAGGCTCATTCCAACCGGCAATGCGCCCGCGCTCACGGCGAATGTGTAAGGCCCGTTGCCGCCGGTCGCGCTGAACGCCGTCGCCGGATAGGGGCGATTGAGCAATCCCTGTGACATCACGGGCTGATTGAGCGTGATGACCAGGCAGCCGATGACCAGGCTGTACGCGCGTGTGCTTGCGCAATTGAAGGCATCGGTCACGCCAACCATGAAATTAAATGTGCCTGCTTGGCTGGGCGTGCCGCTAATCAATCCGGCTGTTGTGAGGCTCAAACCGGCGGGTAACGTGCCTGTGCTTAAACTGAACGTGTAAGGAGCCATGCCGCCGCTTGCGCTGAGTGCGTGGCTATAAGCCGTACCAGCCGTGCCGTTGGGCAAGGCGCCGGGCGCTAGCGTGAGCGGATTGCAAGCCAGCGTGAGCTGCCACGCGCGCAAACCGGCGCAGCCGTTGGCGTCTTGTGCGCGCACGGTGAAGCTGAAACTGCCCGCTTGATTGGGCGTGCCTGCGAGTAAGCCGTTCGCGTTCAGCGCCAAGCCATTCGGCAAGACGCCGCTCGCCAGCGCAAAGCTATACGGAGCCGCGCCGCCGCTGGCCGAGAGCATTTGCGACGTAGGTGCGCCGAGGGTCGTGAGTGCTAACGTCTCTGGCGCGAGGCTGAGCGTGGGGCACAATTCAAAGGTGTAGGCTGCGCCTTGTTCGGCCTTGTTATTCAACGTGCAACCCGGCGCGCCGAGCAGGACGGTGTTACTGCTCTGCGCCAGCGCGCGCCCGAAACTGTCATTGGCCGTGCCATCGGCGGCGGTTTGTTTTTGCAACTGCGTCCATACGGGTTGGGCCGTGCCGCCGCGCGTGAAAACGTAAGCCGCGCCTTGTGTGTCGTTGCTGCCGGGCGCGCCAATCAGCGCGCGGTTGGCATTGAGGTTGGCGTTGGTTTCGTTGAGCGATACGCCAATGCCGAATCCGTCGAAGGCCGCGCCATCGCCGGCAGTCAGTTTCTGTTCCTGCATCCATACAGGTTGGGCCGTGCCGGTGCGCGCAAAAACATAGGCGGCGCCGCGTTTCAGGTTGCCATGGGGCGCGCCGATCAGGGCTGTCTCGTTGCTGAGCGCTACGGCCAGGCCGAAGTTGTCGAAGGCCGCGCCGTCGTTAGCGAGCAGCTTTTGTTGTTGCGTCCAGACAGGTTGGGCCGTGCCGCTGCGCGTGTAGACGTAAGCCGAGCCGCGCAAGGTTTGGTTGTTAAGGTCGTCGTCGGGCGCGCCGATCAACGCCGTGTTGCCGGCGAGCGCGACGGCGCTGCCAAAGGCCGCTTGGGCCGTGCCATCGCTGGCCGTCAGTTTTTGCTGCTGTGTCCAGACGGCGCCGAGGCGCGTGAAAACATAGGCCGCGCCTTGATTCGGATTTGCGCCCACAGCGCCGAGCGCGCCGATCAAGGCGGTCTCGCCGTTCAACGCGACGGCCCAACCGAAGACGTCATTCGCCGCGCCATCATTGGCGGTCAGTTTTTGTTGGAATGTCCAGACTGTGCCGGAGCGCGTGAAGACATAAGCCGCGCCTTGCCTTGAAGTACCGTTGCCGCCGCCAATCGCGCCAATCAAGGCGGTGTCGCCGCTGAGCGCGATCGACCAGCCGAAATTGTCATTCGCCGCCGCGTCCGGCGCTTGCAGTTGTTGTTGCAATGACCACGCCGCGCCAGTGCGCACAAAAACATAGGCAGAACCCTGGGCAGCATTTTCGTTCGCCACGCCGCCATACGCGCCGATCAGCGCGGTATCGCCGCTGATCGCTAAGGCCGAACCGAACAGATCGCCCGCCGCGCCGTTGGCCGCGCTAAGCTTGAACGTCTCGGCTGGCGCTGACGCCTTACGCGGGTTGGCCGCGCTGGCCGGTTGGTTGAAAAGATAAGGCAAGGCGACGGCGCACAGCAGTCCCAACAGCAAGGCGCGCGTGAAAATGTTCAGCATTGGCGGTTCTCTCAAACTCGGCATCCTGATGAATTCTTCTTGTGTTTGACGCGGGGCGGGATTGGCAGGGATGAAATTCAATCGCGCGTCTTTAAGGCGCTGGCATTGGGGCCAGGGGCAGGGAACCAGCGGCGGCGCACTATAGCGCATCGGTTGCGGGGCCTGTCAACGTTTTTAACGGGGAGCCGGGGCTGGACTGTTTTGCGAATGGTTAGTCTCGAGGCGGGCACGTGGCGCTTGTAGCAGCGAATTTATTCGCTGCTACAAGCGCTGCCATCAGTGCGCCCACACGCCCGTTTTCTCGCTGACCTGCAACATCTCTTGCGCGCCCAGAATCACGGCGCGCAGCGGGTCATAGGCGATGGTGACATCCAATTGCGTGGCCAGCGAGAGCCGTTCGGGGAAGCCTTTGACCAGCGCGCCGCCGCCGGTCAGATACAGCCCGCCTTCGATTACTTCGCACGACAGTTCTGGGGGCAGCTTCTCGATAAAGGCGGCGAGGTTGTCCACGATCTGCTCGACCACGTTTTCAGCGGCAAACAGCACGTCGAAACTGGTGACGGATAAACAGACCGAGCGGCCGCTCAATAGGTCGGTGCCCGTGGTGATGAATTCGCGGTTTTCATCCGATTGGTTGGCAATGCCGACCTCATGGGTCAGGCGTTCGGCTTCGCGGGGGAAAAGCAACACGCCGTAACGTGAGGCGACGTTTTGACTGACGGCGCGGTGCAGATCGCTACAGCCCATGCGCAACGAATAAGTTTTAAGCAGTTCGCCCGAACGAATGACGGCGGCTTCGGTAATGCCCGCGCCCACCTCGACGATCAGTTGCGCATAATCAGAAGCGACGTCCAAACCCGCGCCAATCGCGGCGGCCAGCGGTTTGGGGACGGTGGCGACTTCGGTCAAGCCGGCCAGTTCCGCCGCTTCCAATAACGCCGCGCGTTCGACATTGGCGAGCTCCGTCGGAATGCAGGCCAAGGCGCGTTGCGGCATAAAACCCAGCGTGCGGAAGCGGCCGAGAAAGGCCTTGAGCAGCGCCCCGGCGGCCTCGACATCCGTCACGACGCCCGCGTGCAAGGGGGAAAAGAAAAAGGATTGCGGATCAACGCTGGCCAGTTTGGCGGCGGTCAGGCCATACGCTTCGACCGCGTGGGTGGCCGGTTCGAGTTTGATGAGCGTGGGTTCGTCAACGATCAAGCCGCGCCCGCGCGCAAATAACCGCGTGTTCGCCGTCCCCAGATCAATCGCCAGATCGGGCGGCGCGACCATTTTCCGTAAGCTGCCGAAATTCAGGAAAGACATAACGCGATATGCCTGGACACGAACGCTTAGCGCTTCGTCAGGCCAGGGCCAGCAGGTCTCCAAAACAGCCTTGGGGGAAGGTCAGGGGGAAGTGAGTTGCAGCAACGCAAGAGCGTCATTTTCTAAAACGCGCGCCCCGGTTTGTTCAAGCGCGCCTTTGATGCGCGCGGCACTATACCATTGATCTTGGTTTCCCAAAACGGCGTAGGCGCCAGCCTTGGCCCACCATCATTAACAAGCAACGCAAACAAGTAACGCAGGTTCGGCAAGCGCTAACGGGCGCTTACTTGGCGCTACTTTTTGGCAGCCCGCTCAATGATGGAGCTCAGTCCTTCGATCTGTTCGCGCGTCCAGTTCATCATTTCCATAAACTTCTCCTGCTGGTTGAACTCCGTCGAAACACCGGCCAGCACGCCCATCGTCATCACACCCGTCACCGGCCCCGCTGCGGCCCCCAAAAAATTACGCGCCAAGATCATGCCGAGGCCATACACACCCATCAGCGCCGTTTTGTAATTGCCCAATACACCGAGGTCGCCGCCACCGGCTTCGGCGGCCTGCGTGCGCGCCTGCTCGAATTCGGCTTTGCCTTGCCATGCGCCGCTGTCGAAATTGCCGCCGATGCGTTTGAACATCGTGTCGGCGCCCGCCAGATCGCCATTGCGCGCCAGCAAGCGGGCGTTTTCATTCAAGGTCTTGCTGTCCATACCGTAGCTTTTTTCCAGGCTCTGGAAACCGTCTTTGGCATTGCCCAGAGAGAAACGAGTCAGGGCGAAACTCTCTTGGGGCACCCGTGCCAAGGCGTTTTTGGCG